>JAFWUA010000026.1 GCA_017518785.1 Neisseriaceae bacterium | reverse complement strand
GCTGATGAAAAAATCCGCACTTTCCAAAAAGACGCGTCCGCTCGTGCAGGCATTTTCCATCACTTGATTACCTTGCCGACTTACCACACAGCCGCTCTTTCCACAGACGACTTGGCAAAAGGCTACTTCGGCGACTTGGGTATGTTGGCGTATGTTCAAGGCGTTCAACGCCGCGAAATCCGCAACGGCTTGGCTACGGTTAAACACCAAAATATGGCAGGTTCAGACATTGGCGATAACCACAAAGAATACTTCGCAGGTGCAGCCGCTCTGAAAGCCGCTGGTAAAGACAACACTTCTCACCAATTCGACTAATCTTTGGTTTATTGAAGTCAATAAAAAACCGCAGTCGCAAGATTGCGGTTTTTTTGTTGTGAAAAGAAGTTTCAGGCAGCCTGAAATGTTTTATGCGTATTCTTGCAAACGCAATTGGGCGTATTTTTTGTATTTTTTGAGCATCAGATTGCGGGTATAGTTTTCCATAAAGGCGTAATCAGGTTCGCCGTTTGGGGTTATGGGAACTTTAACGGTTTGCCTATTCATTCTTTGTTCATTAAATTTATACGCATACATAAATTTATTTTTTTGTTGAAGAATAACCATTTTTAGAAAAAGCAAAACCAGTTTATTGTTTGTATGATTTTTGAGATGAAATCTTTTTACATCATCAGAAAATAAACATTCGTATGGGTGATAGAAATTTTCTACCACACTACCGTTGTAATTAACGCCTAATACATTTTTGTCTAATGAAACATTTTGGTTAGATATAAAATTAGTAACACCATTGTTAATGGCAGATGAGCCGATAAAAGGCGTGTTGCCTGAAACCATTTTGCTTTTGGTTAATCTTTTCCCTGATTTTATTTGAAATAAATCTTCAATTCTAAACTCGCCCCATTGTTTTTCTTTCAGGCTGCCTGAAAAGGCAAATTGTGCGATTTGCTTGTCTAAATAGTCGTTGTATTGTTTGAGTTTGTAATACATTCTTTCTTTAATAAAATTTTCCATAAAGGCGTAGTCAGGCTCACCGTTTTGGGTTATGGGGAGTTTGATTTTTGATTTTTTCATTCTTATCGGTCGCCATTTTCTTGAATATTGAAAACAAACTCTTTGCTTTTCAATAGCAGAAATCAAAAATCGTGCAATAAATTTATTTAGTTGATGATTTTTTAAATACAAAGGATTAACATCGTGGCTACAAGTAAATGGTATCGCCTGATAATAAGCATAACCTACTGAACCGTTATTAGTAACGCAAATACAATTACCGTCAAATATTTTTTGCGATAATGGTTCATTTTTTCCATATCCGATTTTACTGTTTCTTTCAATATTTTCTAATGAGTAAAATTCAGTTATGCCATTATTGCTATCTGTTGCACCTAAAAATGGGATTGTTCCATTTTCTTCTAATGGCGGTTTTTTATTATAGAAACCACTTCTAATGACAAAAATATCAATAAAATTAAACTCTCCCCACTTCCTATCATTTAAATTGAAACTGAACTTACTCATTTCCATCTCCTTGATTGTTTTGGCTACTGCCTACCCCTGTTTCAGGCTGCCTGAAAGGTTGATTATCAGCAAATAAATATTCTCTGCCTTGCATAATCATTGAAAATTCAAAGGTTAGATAATCACATATGGTTTTATCAAAATCTTCTTCTGTGGGAATTTCGTCATTAAAATAGTAAAAACTGTGTAGCCATTCATCTGTGGCTTCAATCGTGGTTTTGACGCAAAATTTGGTTTGTTCTTCCACTTTATCAAACCACACATCAAGCAGGTGTTGTTTTTTGCTTTTGGCTTGTGGGGTTTCAATTAAGCCGATATGTGGGGCAACTTTATAACCGTCATCTTCAAAGTTAATAAATTTGCAGATTTTGTTTGCAGGGTGTGGCTCGTGAGCAGTAAAAATCGCAATGCAGGGCATAACGCCTACGCCGTAAAAGGTTGCAGGATTAAGCGTAATCACACCTTCCAAAGTATGATTTTGCAAAATTTGTTCTTTAATTTGTTTTTGGGCTTTGCTGTTGCCGCCTGTCATTGTGGATTGTGGCACAATCACGGCACATTTGCCGCCCACACATAGGCTGTTTAATAAATGCTCGGTAAAGGATATTTCCGATAATTTGGTGTCGCCACTTTTTTTGGCTTGCGAATAAGGCGGGTTCATCATACCTACGGTAAGAGCCTTTAAGCCTAAATCTTCTGGGCTTTGTAATAGAAAATCATCGTTTAATAAGTTGCTTTTGCCATCTCCCCTTAAAATCATATTGGTTGTGGCGATGGTGAACATATCAGGTTGCAATTCAAAACCGTGCAGTTGATTTTTACGGATATTGCTTTTTTGTGTTTCATCTTGGGCTAATTGCAACATTTTGTGCATTGCGGCAATTAAAAAACCACCTGTGCCACAGCAAGGGTCAAGCACATTGTCGGTGGGTTGTAAATCTAATAAGTCGCAAAACAATTCGGTAATGTGTTTGGGCGTTAAAACAATGCCTAATGTTTGTCCATCTCCGCCTGAATAACTCATAAATTCGCCATAAAATCGCCCTAAATAATCTTCGGCAGAATGTGTGGCAATAAATGAGTTAAATAATCGTTCGTGCAGAAATTCGGTGTAATATTTAAGCGGTGTTTTAGCTAATTGTTTGTCTATTAAATTAAGTTTGGCACTGTCTTTAATTAAGGAAAATTGCGATAAGATTTTATCGCGTTTAACTTCTGGCTGAACATTGGCTCTTTTTAAGTTATCACGAATGGCGTTATAAATTTTTTCGCCGTCTGTTTTAACGGTATCGCCATTTAAGTCTTCAATTTTGAAGTTTTTATGCTTTATTTCAGATAAGGCTAATAAAATGCCTGAAACAATCATGGGTTTATCTTGGTCTTTCAGGTTGCCATAATTACGCAAGGCTTCGTGTAATTCGGCTGCGTCTTTGAGAATTTCTTTGAGTTCTTTTTCGTTATTTGTGGGTTCTTTAAGAACATTGCGTAAATAACATTCTTCAATGTTTTGTTCGTTAAAATCAATAAAATTATCGATTTCTGCTAATGCAAATAAATTTTTGCGTTCATCAATAAAATACGGCGTAATTTTGTGGTGTTTTTCATCACCCGAAACACCAAAAGCAAAAATCTTCTTAAAATGGGTGTTTTCAACTAAATGTTCGGCATACCAAACTGCCCCATTAACCGCATAATTTTGGGTTGCAGGGCTTGATTTATCAAGCGAAAGAGCGTACGATACCCCCCCCCCCACAATTTCATCGCCTTTATTTTGGGCGTATTTACAGTGTTTGTCTAAATCGGCTTTGTCTTCAATCACAAGCAAAAAATCTTTGACTTGGGCAACAAATTCGGGAAAACCTGCATTGCCTTTTTGGCTTTTAGACGCTGTTTTTAATGCATCATTGACTTCTTTAATATCTGAACCTTGCTCATCAAATTGAATTTTGGCTTGTTCTAATAATTTGCGAACAAATGCGTCTGTTTTGGTCTCGGGTTTAGCCATTGCGGTTTTCTCTCTGGATTAAAATTTAGGCGGTATTTTAACCGAAAAATGGTTTTCAGGCTGCCTGAAATGGTTTTGTTCGTTACGGCATAATAACAACAATCAAACCTACGGTTTGACCGCGTGGGCAAGAATGCCCACCCTATGGCGTTTGTGTTATTTTTCAGGCTGCCTGAAAACCTATACAAAACTCGCCATTCTGAACGAAGCGAAGAATCTTAAATTAGAACAAGATATTTCGCTTCGCTCAATATGACGGAAACCTTTTTCAAGGTTGTCTGAAACGCAGTGGGGCGAACGCAGTGAAGTTAAAACTATACCCATTCAACTAATTCACTGTATGGCACTAATTTTTCATCGTGCGTTAAAAATCGCATCGGCTCGCTTACCGCTTGGGCAATAAGCAAACGGTCAAATGGGTCTTTGTGTATATCAGGCAAGGTTTCGGTTGCCACAATGTGTTCTAATTTAATTGGCAATAAAAGCACATTGGATTGTTTCAGCAGCCTTGCCATTGTGCCACTATCCAAAGGCATATCATTGGGGTATTTTTTGTGCTTAATCGCCACTTCCCACAAACTGGCAACACTGGCATAAATGCGATGATTGGGCGATAAAATCACCTGCCGAGCCTTTTGCGACAGTTGTTTGTTATCGGTCAATAACCACAAGGCAATGTGCGTATCAATTAGGTATTTCATAGCGTTTCAAACATTTCTGCAATTTCGTCATTGTGTTTATCAATATCATCAGGAATGTCAAATTGCCCTTTGGCAATGCCTATCACAACAGGTTTGTGATGTTGATAGGGCATAATCCTTGCCACTGGCTTGTTATTGCGTGCGATGATGATTTCACTTTCTTGTCCGCTTTCAATTTGTTCAATCAAAGCAGAAAATGTTTGCTTGGCTTGAAATATATTGACTTGCTGCATTTTATTTCTCTTTTCTTGTGGCATTGGATAAGGTTGGATAATACTGTATAGGATAACCTTATCCAAGTCAAGTTTCAGGCTGCCAAAAAGATTTTAGCTTACATAGTAAGAGATTCAGCAAATGGCATATGTGGTGCATTTCTTCGTTTGGCTTATGATATAATACTTGCCTAAATAGTTGTCATGTTTTAGTTTTGGCTCAGCCGAAATTTTATTTTAGCTTCGCTGAAACTGAGTTTTCTGTGCTAATACGCCTCGAACTGCACTCACAACCAGTTTTGCAGGACTCTCTTATTGTTCTATACAGATTCTTCGCTACCGTTCAGAATGACTAATAATACGGAAAGTGATTTTTGTAGTGTTTTTCGTCATTGACGAATCTCACGAAGTAAAAATGAAGAATATAATATGTTGTTTATAAATATTTTTTGCTAACGCTTACGAATGATGATAATTTTACGATTAGTTATCAGGTTAATTTTTTCAAAGCAGGTGTTTGATTAACGTAAGTTTGAATCCCATCTGCAATAGCTTGGGCACATTTGCTGCGAAATGAACTACTTGCTAATAATTTTTCTTCTTCTGGGTTGGAAATAAACGCTGTTTCCACTAATATCGATGGAATATCAGGGGCACTTAATACTATATAATTTGCACGTTCAACATAATGTTTGTGCATTTTATTAATTTTGCTAAATTGTTGTAAAAGAGCTTTTCCCAATTTTAAACTGTGCTTATTGGTTTGGGTTTGCATTAGGTTTAATTTGCTTGTATCCATCATTTTTTTATTACCAACTCGTTGAAAACCGCCGATGGCATCAGCATTGTTTTGTGTCTTTTCTAAATAACGTACCATTTCATCTGATGCTTGATTTATGCCACGCATAAATATGCCAGTACCACGTGGTATAGGGGTATAAAATGAATCCGCATGAATTGATATAAAAATATCAGCTTGATGTTCACGAGCTTTGGCAACTCTCACTACCAAAGGAATAGACACGTCTTCACTACGAGTTAAATAAACGAGGTAACCATTGCTTTCTAATTTCTTTTTGCAATCGCGTGCAATTGCCAATACAACATCTTTTTCATATAAACCGGAAGAACCAACCGCACCTGGGTCTTCTCCGCCGTGTCCTGGATCTAACACTACGATAATTTTACGTTTTTTAGATTGTTTATTTGATTGTTTTTCATTTGTTTTTTCAGTATCTTTTTGTTGTTTTAATATATCTTTGATTTTATCTCCTAATTCATCGGTTAAAGGTTCTGGGTCAGGCAATGGAACGCGATTATTCGGAATGTTGGTACGTGCATTAGGGGTAGTCGTACCATCACTTAAAATATCGCCATGACGATAATCTTGCAATAGAGTCATCAATGGATCATCATCTACGGTGTTTACTACCGCTGGATATAAATCAATTACCAAGCGATTTTTAAAATTTTCTACCGGAGATAAGGTGAAAATTTGCGGATCTACTAATGTTTTAAGATCTAATACAATACGAATTAAGTCTGGTGTGTATTGACTGATACGAATTTGTTTTAGATATGGGTCTCTATCCAATACTTTGGCAGGTAAAGTTTTCAAGACTTCATTGAGTTTGGCATTGCCAATATCTATTACTAAACGTTCAGGATTATTCAGTGGAAAAGAGGAATATTTTAAAGGTAAGGTAGTTTCTATGGTAATACGCGTGTATACAGATGCAGGCCATACGCGAACTGCGACAAATTGCGATGAGGCTTCCGCAGCCAATAAATGACGTGCAGGAGACACCGACAGCAACAAGGTGCTGACAGAACCTAACATTTGTCGTCTTGTTATTTTTTCCATAATGCAATAATCTTTTTACCTACATCTGATTGTGCCGTTATTCTACACATTCTGCCATTGTCATGCACTGAAAGTGCAATGGTTAAATCAGGGCGACTAACATAACCTTCCGCTTGATGTGGCCATTCAATAAAACAGATGGCAGGAGATGTTAAAACTTCATCAAATCCGGCTTCTTCCCACTCTTGTGGTGAGGTAAAACGATATAAATCAAAATGATATATACAAAGTCTGCCGGAAAAATTATATTCTTCTAATAAGGTGTAAGTTGGACTTTTTACCGCACCAGTATAGCCCAATGAACGTAACACCCCACGTACAAAAGTTGTTTTGCCAGCACCTAAATCACCATCTAAATAAACTATAAGTGCACGAGAATGTTCTGATGCCGTCTTCACCAAAGAATCTGCTAAAAAGTTAGCATATTCAATGGTTTTATATTCATCGCTCAAAAACAATTCTTCGCAAAACATATTTTTATCACACAAAAATTGGGGGGAACAATTATACGCATAATTGTCGAATAAGTCTTGACAATATTATTTCCGGCAGACTTGGTAGACAAAACATTATGGATAGACCGAAACCTTTGCAAAACCCACTTCCCCTCATTCATTATTCTGAACTTCATTATGAATCGTCGCATTTAACAAACAATTAGATTCTTCATTTTCCTACTACAAATTTACGAATGACGAGTTTTGCAAAGGTTTCAGTCTGCCGGAAATAATATTTAAATCAACACATTTATATTTTACAATTAAACACTTGATTAAATAATAATTTTACTTGTGTATAAGCCTGTAAAATAGCTTCATCACAAACAAAATTCATATCACGTAAACGAATATTGTGTTGAATACGGCGATATTCACGATACGCAGATTGTGCACTTTGCGACAATGATGAATCAATCAAACCAAATTCAGCAGCCATACGTAATAGAGCGATATTGCCATAATTCTTGGTTAAATCCGGATATTGATGTGAGTATCCTAATACCAAATACTGAACGATAAATTCCACATCAACAATCCCACCACGTGCATATTTAACGTTATCATTAACCGGAGGGTGAGTGGCAAACATTTTTTCACGCATACCAATAATATCTTGACGCAATTTATCTAAATCGCGAACCTGCATCAGTATATCTTGACGAGTTTTTTCAAATAATTCACCTAATTTTTCATCACCGCATACAAAACGAGCTCGACTTAATGCTTGATGCTCCCAAGTCCAAGCTTGTTCATTTTGATAACGACAAAAAGCATCAATTGATGTTGCACTGAAACCTGCATCACCATTAGGACGCAAACGTAAATCTACATTATATAAACCACCAGCACTGGTATTAGCAGATAACCATGATGTGAGTCGATTAGACAAACGTGTATAAGTATTTATTGCATCTTTATGATTATCATCATAAAGATATACCAAATCCAAATCGGAATCATAACCTAACTCCTTACCACCTAATTTACCGTAAGCGATAATTGCAAAATGGTGATTATCATCATGTTTTTTCGGAAAATGCACCCATACTCTATTTAATGTTTGACGTAACACAAGGTCTGATAATGCTGATAACTCATCAGATATTGCTTCAATTGTCCATAAATTTTCCAAGTCTTGTACTGATAAGCGGAAAATATTGGCATGTTGATAATGACGTAAAATATTCATTTCTTCCTCAACATCACCATTAGCACTCAACAATTGTTCAGCTAACTCTTTTTCCATATTGGCATAGATATTCTTGTCTAATAATTGAGCACTTAATAATTCATCTAATAAAATGGGGTGTCGCATTAAATATTCACTTGCCCATAAACTTTGGCTCATAATCCGTGCTACTCGTTCTAATGCTTCTGGATATTCATACAATAATGCCATATAAGACGAACGTCTCATTACTGCTTCAATTAAATCTAATAAACGGAATAACGTCCTGTCAGATGGTGCAAAACGTGTTGAAACTTCCAAGATGCGGGGCATTAATAAATTCAAACGATTAATAGCTCTTTCTGACAGTTGATTATATTTGCCACCATGTCGTAAATGTTCTAATCGTTTAATTACACCGTCAGCGTCAATAAAACCACATTGAATTAATAAATCTTTATCAAAATTATCCCAAATATTTTTCCATTTATCATGATTATCTAATGGAGATTCTTTTTCTGGTTCACCAAAAACATTATGAAAAGTATAATTAACAAATTCACGATTATTATTAAGTTGTTCTATAAATTGATTATAATCATTAAATCCCATACTTTGGGCTAATAATTGTTGTTGTTCATGGTTTTCCGGCAGACTTTGAGTTTGTTGATCTTCCCAATATTGCAAACGGTGTTCAATATTGCGTAAAAATTGATAAATTTCTAATAATTTATTTGCTGTTTCTTTTTCTAACAATCCTTGTTGTGATAAGGATAATAATGCTTCTTGTGTTCCTTTAAGTTGGAGTGATTTATTTCTACCTCCGCGAATTAATTGAAAAATTTGCACGATAAATTCAATTTCACGAATGCCACCTGAGCCTAATTTTATATTATTTTCCATACCTCTTTTGTTTACTTCATTACAAATTTGGCGATGTAAATTACGTATAGATTCATAAGCACTAAAATCTAAATATTTACGATATACAAAAGGACGTACTAATTGTGCAATATCATTTTTATAGGGAGTAGCAATGCGAGCTTTAATCCAAGCATAGCGTTCCCATTCACGTCCATGTAAAATAAGATATTGTTCTAACGCAGCTTCGCTTAATACTAATGCCCCAGAATCGCCATCAGGACGCAATCTCATATCCACACGAAATACTTGTCCATCGGCAGTTATATCATTAATTATTGATATGATTTTTTTACCTACTTTTGTAAAAAATTCTTGATTACTATAAGTTTTTTTTCCATTAGTTTCTCCATTTTCAGGGTAGATAAAAATTA
Source organism: Neisseriaceae bacterium (assembly GCA_017518785.1). Classification (GTDB taxonomy): domain Bacteria; phylum Pseudomonadota; class Gammaproteobacteria; order Burkholderiales; family Neisseriaceae; genus RGIG9985. Next base: position 9,002 of record JAFWUA010000026.1, on the reverse strand, counting down.
AATCAATATCAGATGATACATTTAGTTCAAAACCTCCCATTTTCCCCATAGCAATTATGCTTAAATGCTGTTCTTCTCCTGATAATTTGCCAATTGGCTTCCCATAAAAGTCAACATAATAGGCATGAGCAAAATCAGCAGCTCGATTAACTGCAAAATCAGCAAAAGTGCTTATTGTTTGCATTACTTCTGACAGTGTGGATAAATGAGTTAAATCTCTTACCATAATATGAGCAACAATTAAACGGCGTAATTGTCTTAATTTGCAATATAGTAAATCTTCATTTAATGATTTTTGAATTTCATTCCAATTAGCAAAGTTTTGCATCGTTGCTAATGAGAATGGTTGTTCTATTATGTTTAATAATTCATTTTCTTCTAATAAACTATTATCCAATATCTGACATAAAAATGGAGAAAATTTACGTGCTTGTTTAATTGCATTCATTTGATTAATTCCTATATTTTTGTTTCCGGCAGACTTTGTTCTAATTTTCTAATTTGTTGCATAAATTGTTTGATTTTTTGTGCATCTTTAATTCCTTTATCGCTTTCTACTCCGGAAGAAATATCGATGTTTAGAGTGCGAGTTGTAGTAATTGCTTGGACGATATTGTCTGAATTTAATCCACCAGCCAGTATCCATGTACGATTTTTTATATTGTCTGGCAAAATGTTCCAATCGAAGTGTTTGCCACTACCACCATATTGTTGTGGATGATAGGCATCAAATAGTAATGCTCGTGCAGTTTGGTATTGTTGTAGTGCATTTTCAATATCTTGTCTGTTGCAAACACGTATTGCTTTGATATATGGGCGTTTGAATTTAGTGCAAAAATTTTCGTCTTCATCTCCTTGAAATTGAAGATAGTCTATGGGCAATGTTTCGATTACTCGTGTTACATAATCAGAAGATGGGTTTACAAATAGCCCAACCACACTGATAAATGGTGGTAACGCTTGGATAATTTGTTTTGCTGTTTGGCAATTTACATAACGCGGACTATCTGGATAAAAAACTAAACCAATAGCATCAGCACCGCAATTTGCTACGCAAATTGCATCTTGTATTCGAGTAATTCCGCAAATTTTAGTACGAATGTGCATTATTTTTTCCCCCAAAACCAATCTGGTAGTTTGGTATTTGTTATACCACATTGAGGTGGATATTCTACGTGGGTTAAATATAGACCGTCTGGCATAAAAGTTGGTGGAGCAAAGGTGCGATTGCGAGCTTTAATAACATGAGAAAATTGCTCTAAATTTAATTTGCCACTACCAACATAAATCAAAGCCCCAACGATATTGCGTACCATGTGATGCAAAAATCCTGACGCTGTAAAATCAAAACAAATTAAACCATTGGAATTGTATACATCAGTAGAAATCATAGTTTTTATTGGAGATTTTGCTTGGCATTCTGATGAGCGAAAAGATGAAAAATCTTGTTCTCCTAAAAGTAACTGTGAGGCTTCTTGCATTTTAACTATATCCAAAGGAATAAATGTCCAACCTACTTTTTGACGTAAAATCACAGGACGCACTTTATCATTACTCAAAATATAACGATAACTACGACTAATAGCATCAAAGCGTGCATGAATGTTATCTTTAACTTGTTGTGCATGAATAATACAAATGTCTGCCGGAAGATAAGTATTTACTCCTACAATCCAAGCGTGGATAGGACGGAGCGAGTGGGTATCAAAATGAGCAGTTAAACCCAATGAATGAACTCCCCTATCAGTACGTCCGGCAGCGACTACTTCTACTTTATGACCGGCGATTTTGCCAACTGCGTATTCCAATACTTCTTGAATAGTGGCAACATTGTTGGGTTGTTTCTGCCAACCGTGAAAATTAGTGCCAATATATTGAATATGTAAAAAAATTCTGATGTTCATAATTATTTAAATAGTCTGCCGGAAAAATAAAGTTGTTATAGTTCTACCAAGTAGATTTCGCCTACGATATTATGAAATTAATACGGCAAGGTGGATCAACGTTGGTAGGTTTTGAAATGGAATAATTATATATTGCATGATAAGTTTTTCCGGCAGAGTAGTTTGTTTAGAAATATTAAGTTAGTTTGTATTCAAAATGAGGATTTATAAGTAATCTTATACATTAGCTATGCATAAGGCAAGTTTGCTTTTTGTAAAATAAATAGTCTTTTTTAAAGTCTGCCGGAAACAATGTTTAATAATAGCTTTAACCAAGTAATTGAACATTTGTGAGTGAAACTAATAAACGAATTGCAAAGAGCTATAATTGTAAGTTTCATAGAGCGTTAGCGAAGCCAAAATTTGCCGAAAGAGACTCCTGCAAAACTCGTCATTCTGAATTTCACGAAGTGAAATGAAGAATCTAACTTATTGTTTATAAAGATTCTTCACTACACTCAAAATGACGAGTAATAGAAAAAATCGAGTTTTGCATGAGTCTCATAAAGTGGTTTGTTTAGTAAGAAATAAAAACCCAGATAAAAATATCTGGGTTGTAAGTAAAAACTCCAACTGCAAACTATTTAAGCAGGTTGAGTGATTGAATCCAACAATTTTTCCGCTTCTTTATAGATTGGACTATCAGTATTTTCTAAACTACCTAATAAGTCGTACAGAGTTTCCATTGCACCTTCTTCGTCATTCATAGATAGATACATTTTAGCCAATTCTAATTTCGCTTGTAATGGAGCATCAGAACTATCACTAATGTTTGCTGCTAATTCACCAGTTAATACTGGTTTGTCGGCTGTTTCAACATCTAATGCAGTGGAAGTGGAAGTTAAATCTTCTTGCATATCAAATGCGAAATCATCGCTAACAGCAGCAGGTTCAGGAGTAATTTCTAATGTGTCAATTACAGGTTCTGGTGCTATTGGTGCAGCCAAAGGTTCTGCTTCGAAAGAAATATCAGGTGTGAAAGTGGTAACATCGTCTGTTGTAAATTGTTCAACGCTTGCAACTTCTGGTTCGAAAGTTTCAAATGTTGGAACATCGGCAACAACAGGTTCTGCTAATGTAATTTCTTCCGCCGGAGCTTGAACTTCCATATCATCAGCCATACTTAAATCTAACTCTGGCACTGCTTTTTCAGCCTCTCTAACAGTTTCTTTTTGAACGATGTTCATTTCCGTATCCAATTGTGGCAACGGTGCTGATTCGTATTGTTTGATAACTGGCTCTTCGGCAGTAGAAGTAATATCCTGAATGTTTAAATCCAAGCCAATATCACCGCGATTAGTATGTGCATCGTCCCAATTCATACTACCCAAATCAATCTGTTCGAATGCGAGTTTTTGTTTTTCGCCTTCCACCAACTGATCTTCAACAGATTTTTGACGGCGAGATTTAGGTGCATCTTCATCAGCGATTTCTGAAATTTCAATATCATCAATTGATGATGTTAGTTGCTCACTTGATGTAAAAGAGGAAGTTACTGTGCCATCGTCTGCGAAATCGAAACCAAATTCAGAGTCATCTGCACTTGTTGATGTTGCTTCATCAGAAAATTCAAATTTGAAATCATCGCTTGCGGTGGTTGTTACTTCATCAGATGTGATTGGAGCGGTATCGTCCATAAATGATGATACTGATGATGGTTCAGTTTCAAAACTAACAGATGATTCTGATTCTGCTGTAAATGACGCAGAATCAGATGTTGATGTGAATTCAATGCCATCTTCTTGTGCAGTTGAGAATGATGGTTGTTGCATTGACGCATCTTCCATAAACGATTCTGCTTCCACGAAACCTGCCGGAGAATCTGTTTCGCCTACTTCTCCAATGAATGAATCTTCGTTTGTAAGAACAGGAATATCCACAGATTCAGTAGTGATTTCACTACTGTCGACTTCCTCGTCGATTGTTACTTCTTCATCTGTAACAACAACAGGAGTTTCATCTTCAACAGGTGCAAAACTTACACTATCGTCATCATTTTCAATATCTTCACTTGAAGCAAGTGTTTCAGTTGGAGCTTGTGCAAACTCAACGCTGTCAACAGGGGTTGTTTGTGGTAACTCCCTCTTTTCTAACGAAATATTTGCTTTTTTGCGTGGTTTTTCTTTATTGCCCCCGCGACGTGCAAGCAAGAATGCCAACAACAACAATAAGAATAAACCACCTCCAACATAAGGCAACCAAGACATTAGACTGCTACCTGATGAAGATTCTCCACTACTGTCCGTTTCGCTTGGAGTTTGTGATGGAGTACGTTCAACTACTGGTGGAGGAGAAGTTTTCTCTATTGGAGTAGCTTCTGGTTGAGAAGCTTCAGTTGTTGGTTCAACTGGTGTACTAACTTTCTCTTGTTCTGTCTTTTCCTGTTCAGCTTTTAATTGAGCTGCTTTCTCTTGTTCAGCTTTTTGCTGTGCAGCTTTTTCCTGTTCAGCTTTTAATTGAGCCGCTTTCTCTTGTTCAGCTTTTTGCTGTGCAGCTTTTTCTTGCTCAGCTTTTAATTGAGCAGCTGCCTTTTCTTGTTCGGCTTTTTGTTGTTTAGTTGGAGTTTGGATAACTGGTTTATCAAATTCTCCTGTTTGAGGAGTTACAGTTTTCCTGGTTTGAACACCACTACTTATGCCAAGCCTTTCTTTCGCTGCATCTTTTATGCTAACCTTTTCTGCTGACGCAATTTCTGCATTAGAAGGCAAGGCAATGCGAGCACCTTTTTTCAGCTTATTGGGATCTCCATTGATAAATGCTTGGGGATTTTTAGCAACAATTGCTTTCATGGTTTGTCCCAAGGACACTCCATCTGGCTGAATGCGTCGTGCAATAGAAATCACAGTATCATCAGGACGTGCAACATAGCTGTCGCCATCAATTTCACCAGAAGCAATTTTTGCACTAGAAGATGCACGAGATGTTGCAGACTGTTTAACAGACGGTTGTTTGGCAGTCTGTTTGTCTCCGATTTTAACTTGTGATGCAGATGGAGTCATTTTAGGTGGGTCAAGCAAAACCGCATATTGGCGAGAATTTCCACCGATTTTAACTACTAAATTAACGATAGGTTGATTTACTGCCTCACCACTGCCAATCATCAAGACTGGAGAATCGCTACTACCTGTCAGCTGGGCACGAACAGGGACACTACCGGAAATGGAGATGGAACTTGGCTCTTGTATAGCCAATTGTGCTTCCTCTCCACTCAACTGTATTGATGCGGATAACGGTTCACCTAAATTGGAGCGAACATTGAGATTACCCAATGCGGCATTGGCAAATAAAGGTGCTGCTACTAGAACAGCAGCAGACAATGCTTTCGGTAATATTTTTTGGTTAAATAACGTCTTCAAGATGATTCCCCAATTTATAAAAAATTCAAGTAAGACAATAAAAACTGTTCTGCACAAAATGGGTGCAAAACCACACCAAGCGTAAGATTAAAACAAAAGTACAAATATTTCAATGAAAAACCGAAATTTGTCATATATTTTTACAAGCATATTTTGTTCTGAATGGGCGATTGTTTTCATCTTTATGTTTGATTGTGTCTTTGTGTAATTTATTTAATTTCCGTTATGTGTTGTTAATTTCCAAGCGATCTTTCATGCAACAGTAGTTTTTTTAAAAGGTTTAATGAGAATCTATCTTGTTGCATTTTTCCAACCAAGAAAAACCCCATGCCAAAGTTGTGGTCAGAAGCAAATAAATTAATGCAACTGTGTAATAAGGTTCTTCATAAACTAAAAAACGTCCAGAAATGGTACGAGCAGTGTATGCTAATTCAGCAACTGCAATAGCTGACAGTAGTGAACTGTCTTTTAGCAAGGTGATAAATTCATTGCCAAATGGTGGAAGCATGCGGCGAATAGCCTGTGGTAAAACAACTTGACGCATGGTTTGAGCGTAAGTCAGTCCAAGTGAGCGTGCTGCTTCTATTTGACCTTTGTCTATGGATTGAATGCCAGCACGAAATATTTCTGTCATGTAAGCACCTGCATTTACTGATAGTGCCAAAATGCCAGCGATGATTACTCCATAATCACGACGTACAACATTAGCTTGTTCTCCGGAAATAATCCAGCCATCGATTGGGTTTACTAATGCGGTAAACCAAACGTAGTACCATATAAATATTTGTACAAATAGCGGAGTGCCGCGAAAGAAAGTTACGTATGCTAATGAGATTTGACGTACACACCAAATAATGGTTTTTTTGATGATGCCACCGCTTTCGGTATGTGCTAAACGTGCTAACGCTCCGATTAATCCTAACACCATGCCAATCATGACGGAAACCAATGTGAATCCCAAAGTAACATATACACCGTGTAAAAACATGTGGCGGTATTCATACACAATGTCAAAACGAAAGTCCATAATCTAACTAAACCTGCAATTGTATTAATTTAATTCAATGCTTTATAAACACAAGCTCTCCATTCTACCGTTTTTTAGAACTTTCGTCATGATATTATGTGCGTTTGGAGGTTATTTGATTGTATTTGTAAGTCTGAAACATTTGCAAAACTGGCATCTGTGGTACATTTCTGCGTTATACGTTGCTCGAAAACCCAGTTTTGGCGAAGCCAAAGTTTGCCTAACTATTTGTTATGTATTTGTTTTTTGTGATAATATGACTTTGAAGTGCACGCACATTTACCAGTTTTGCAAAGGTTTCAGTCTGCCGGAAAAGGTTGGTTTGGTTTGATATGATTGGTACAAAAAGTATAATTGAACCCTTTGCTATGTTTTCCGGCAGACTCGTTGTTAATATATTTAATTTAATTATTTTTAATTTAATTATTTCAAATGATTACAGCTTTAATTAATTTTGTTTTACACATCGACCAACATATCGCTCAGTTAGCTGCTGAATATGGTGCTTGGATTTATGGCATTTTATTTGTGATTGTGTTTTGTGAAACCGGTTTGGTGGTTACTCCATTTCTTCCGGGAGACTCTTTGTTGTTTGCTGCGGGTAGTATTGCGGCAACAGGTGAAATGAATATTCATCTAATTGTTTTATTGTTGATTATTGCTGCTGTATTAGGTGATGCAGTGAATTTTTATATTGGTAAATTCTTTGGGAATCAATTGTTTGCTAATAAAGATTCTAAAATTTTTAAACAACAATATCTTAAAAAAACCGAAGATTTTTACGCAAAACATGGTGGGAAAACTATTATTTTGGCACGCTTTGTACCTATTGTTCGTACCTTTGCCCCTTTCGTTGCAGGTATGGGGCATATGAATTACGCTCGTTTTTTTGCGTTTAATATTATTGGTGCATTAGCTTGGGTTTCTGGTTTTGCTTACGCAGGATATTTTTTCGGTAATTTAGATGTGGTGAAAAATAATCTTTCTTTGGTGTTAGTTGCGATTATTGTGATTTCTGTTCTGCCAATGCTTATTGAAATCTTGCGTCATCGCTATGCTGTTCAAAAAAGTGTTTCAAATTGTAATGATGATTAAAAATATTCATACAAAACCGCAAAATTATGAAATTGCATAATAATCAAATTTGTTAGACAATAACGCTTAATCGTAGATAGTGTCTGTGCATTATCTTTTTATCATTTTGATTTTTAAGGATTTTATTATGGCAATTACCACGCATATTTCGGGTTTTCCGCGAGTGGGTGCGAAACGCGAATTGAAGTTTTGTGTTGAAAAATATTGGAAAAATGAAGCATCTGAACAAGATGTTTTGAATGTTGCAAAAGAAATTCGCAGCATTAACCGCAACTTACAAAAAGCCGCTGGCATTGATTTGGTGCCTGTGGGCGATTTTTCTTTGTATGACCATGTGTTAGACACGCAGGTTTTAGTGGGTGCCATTCCCGCCCGCTTTGGGTTTGACGCTCAAAATTTGTCGATGAAACAATACTTTGAGTTGGCTCGTGGTAATAAAGAACAGCCTGCGTTGGAAATGACCAAATGGTTCGACACCAATTATCATTATTTGGTGCCTGAATGGTCTGAAAATACTACATTCCAAGCGGTTTCAGGCAGCCTGAAAGCCCAAATTGTGGAAGCACAAAAAGACGGCGTTCAAGTGAAACCAACTATTGTGGGGGCATTGTCTTTGTTGTGGTTGGGCAAAACCAAAGGTGGTGAATTTAATCGTTTGAATTTGTTGGATAAACTCTTGCCTGTTTATCGTCAAATTTTGGACGAAATCAAAGCTTTGAATGTTGAATGGGTGCAAATTGATGAGCCGATTTTGGCGTTGGATTTGCCTGATGAGTGGTTAAATCAATTCCAAAAAGTGTATAACGAATTGTCGCAATCAGGTATCAAAATTTTGCTTGGCACTTATTTTGGCAGCGTTTCCGAACACATTGATTTAATGAACAATTTACCTGTGGCAGGCGTGCATATTGATTGCGTGCGTGCTCCTGAACAATTATCCGTATTTTCAGGCAGCCTGAAAGAAGATAAAGTCTTATCCGCAGGGGTAATTGACGGTCGCAATGTATGGCGTGCCAACTTGCGTCAAGTGTTTGATATTCTTAAACCTTTGGCGGATAAATTAGGCAGCCGCTTGTGGGTTTCGTCTTCTTGCTCCTTGTTACATTCGCCACAAGATTTGGGCGTGGAAGAAAAATTGTCAAGTGAAATCAAAGAATGGTTAGCCTTTGGCGTGCAAAAATTAGGCGAAATAGGCACCCTGAAAACCGCTTTAAATAACGGTTTAGACGCAGTTAGTGCTCAATTTGCCGCGTCCGATAAAGCAGCGAGAAGCCGTGCGAATAGTCCGCTCATTCATAAAGCAGAAGTCAAACAACGCATTGCGGCACTGCCTGCGAACGCCGACCAACGCCAAAGCGACTTTGCAACACGCATTAAGGCACAACAAGCAGTGTTGAACTTGCCCTTGTTGCCCACCACCACCATTGGTTCTTTCCCACAAACCACCGAAATTCGTCAGGCTCGTGCAGCGTTCAAAAAAGGCACGCTGTCCGCTGCCGATTATGAAAATGCGATGAAAAAAGAAATCGCCTATGTGGTGGCTGTTCAAGAAGAATTGGACATTGATGTGCCTGTGCATGG
>JAFWUA010000025.1 GCA_017518785.1 Neisseriaceae bacterium | reverse complement strand
GAGAACGCATTTTGGAGGCAGTGCAACAAACGTGGATAAATGAATTGTAAGATTATTTATTTTTAGTAATTTCAATCCATTCTTTTTCCAAACGTTTTAATGATATTGGATATGGCGTTTTTAGTTCTTGTGCAAATAATGAAACGCGTAGTTCTTCTATTTTCCAACGAAAATCTAATAGTCTGCCGGAAGGAAGTTGTTGTTGCTGATAATAATAGTTGCATTTATCTTGCCATTCTTGTTCCCAATATTGAATATCTTGCTCACGTGCCATATCCCGTGATGGATTATTGCCATACTTATCTAGACGTAACATCATAGCTTTTATGTAAATTGGTAAACGTTGCCAGATGTACCATGGGGTTTGGGTTGGGAAATCTTTATTTAATAAGATTTCAATTTTTTCTCTTATTATATTGTTTAGTGGGTGTTTCCCTGATAGTAGACGATTATTTAGTTCGGCATACGCATTAGCAATTTCTTGCAAATAGGTATTCACAGCCTCTTTAACTGCTGGTAGTCTGGTTCTTGCCTTTTTAATTTGTTCTTTAAATGATTTTTCATCACGTGGCAAATCGTCATCTGCAATAAATGCCCTATCACATATTGCATGGGTAATGCTTTCACGTAGATAGTCTGCCGGAATATGTTTAAGCAACATTACTAATTGATTGAAATTGATTAAACCACGATTTAAATCTTTTATTTGTTCTTTAAGCTGCAACGCCATTAATGCAATAGTGCCAATTCTATGAGAGTGCATTGCTTCATAATCAGTATCAAAAAGTCTTAAAGAAATACTGCCATCTTTTTCTTTTAGCAAACCTAAATATCCGGTTAATTGTTGCTTACCTCTTGCAAATTTAAGGCTTTCCGGCAGACTTCCTATATTCCAAGTGTTTATATTTTCCTTTTCAAATTCACAGCCACTATCACGAAAGGTTACAGATGCAACTCGTCCTAATTTTTCTCGTAATTCTAAAATATCACGTCCCATAGCTAATTCATTGCCATCATCATCAATGACTTGAATATTGAAATAGCAATATGCAGGTAATTTGCATTCTGCCCATTTAACTTGGTCTATTTCATCTAATATACGCATATCACCAGCGGTTTTGGCAATTGCATTGGATAGTTGTGGGATAATGGAGAGTCCCATATCAATTTCATTAGATAAAAATTGAGTAATAAACTCCGGCACTGGAACACATAATCTTCTGATTTGTTTTGGTAATGCTCGAATTAGTAATTGCAATTTTTCTCTAATCATACCAGGAACTAACCACTCTAAACGCTCATGTGATAGAGAATTAAGTAAAGGTAATGGAACTTGAACAGTTACACCGTCCATTATGTGATGCGGTTCAAAACGATAAGTAAGTTTTAATTTACTATCAGCTATATTCAAAATATTAGGAAATTGTTCTTCGTTAATGTGAATTGCGGTGTGTTGCATTAAATCATCGCGATTAAGATATAAGAGTTTTTTATCTTGTTTTTCCGCATTAATCCGCCATTGTTCAAAAGATGGCAAGTCAACTATATCATTTAGTCTGCCGGAAATCCCCCCAATTTGCGGAATACGTTGATTATAAAATGAAAATAACACATCATCATCAACTAAAACATCAAGACGGCGTGATTTATGTTCCAATTCGGAGATTTCCTCAATCATTTTGCGATTATGATGAAAAAATCCAGCACGAATATCTGCATCTTGTTCAACCAAAGCACTACGGATAAAGATTTCGCGAGCATCTTGTGGTGCAATTTTTCCGTATGAAACCTGCCTACGTGGAAATACTGTCAATCCATATAAAGTTACACGTTCAAAAGCTACAACTTCACCTCGTTTTCTTTCCCAATGTGGGTCAAAGTAGTGATAACGCACTAAATGAGGCACTTCGTCTTCTACCCATTCTGGTTCTATTTTAGCAACGTTGCGTGCATAAAGTCGTGCAGTATCGGTTAATTCTGATGCAATCACCCATTTTTGTTTGCCACGAAACAAGGCAGATGCAGGAAAAATATGAAAATGATTACCACGTGCTCCAATATAATCATTATTTTCCGGCAGACGCATACCAATATTCAAGGCTAAACCACCAAGCAATGCTCGATGAATCGCCTCATAATCGGCTGCCTTACGACCTTTTTTTTGCTGACGTAAATTTTTCTTTAATAATTGCTTTTGTTTTAATTGTGCAGATAAAGTGGCATCGGTACTAGTGCTTTCCGGCAGACTATTATTATTATTAATAGGTAAAGTCTGCCGGAAAATATCTTCTTTTCTTGCTAAACCAATTTCCACCACAATATCAGATAATTGGTGATGTAACTCACGCCACTCTCGCATACGTAAATGTGATAGAAAATGCTTACGACACCAGTCATTTAATTGACGATTAGATAAACCCTTCTCTTTTTCACGTATAAATGAATCCCAAATGTTTAGATAACTTAAAAAATCTGATTGTTTATCAATAAATTGTTCATGGGCTTTATCTGCCATTTCACGAATTTCCCAATGATTTTCGCGTACATCTTGTACCGATAAGGCTGCCACAATAATCAATAATTCAGCCATACAATTATGACGCTTGGAAGAGAGTAAAATTTTAGCAATACGAGGGTCGATTGGAAGACGTGCCATTTGCCGTCCATCTTCGGTTAACATACCCTTATCATCAATAGCCCATAATTCTTGCAAAATTTGCATTCCATCACTGATATAGCGTTCGTCAGGTATATCTAAAAATGGAAAATCGCCAATATTGCCTAAATTCAGTGATTTCATACGTAAAATCACTGCTGCCAAATTGCTACGCATAATTTCCGGTGAGGTAAATAAAGAACGATTGGCAAAATCTTCCTCATCGTACAAACGAATACAAACACCATTTGCAACACGACCGCATCGCCCTGCCCTTTGTTTGGCTGATGCTTGTGAAATTTTTTCCACATGTAGCTGTTCTACTTTGGCACGTGCCGAATAACGCTTAATTCGTGCCAAACCTGTATCGACAACGTAACGAATATTAGGTACTGTCAAAGAAGTTTCTGCAACATTGGTTGATAAAATGATTCTTCTTTTTATGTTGTTTGTATCAAAAATTTTCTGTTGCTGTGCTACTGATAAACGTGCAAATAAAGGCAAAATCTCGTCCTGATTACGAGATTTATCGTTACGCAAAGCTTGTTCTGCTTCTCGAATCTCACGTTCACCCGGCAGAAAAACCAAAATATCACCACTACCAATACTTGCTAATTCATTTACTGCTTGAACAATTGCATCAGGCATATCAACTTCCACCTCTTCTTCATCGAGGTTCTTCAAAGGGCGATAACGAATTTCAACTGGATAAGTTCTACCTGAAACTTCAATTATTGGAGCATTATTAAAATGTTGGGAAATACGTTTAGCATCAATAGTTGCCGAAGTTATAATCAAGCGTAAATCAGGGCGTTTAGGTAATAAATTTTTCAAATATCCCAACAAAAAATCAATATTCAAACTGCGTTCATGCACCTCATCGATAATAATCGTATCGTATTCTCTTAAAAAACGGTCGCTTTGCGTTTCTGCCAATAAAATGCCATCTGTCATTAATTTAATCGCAATATTCGCACCACTTTTATCGTTAAATCGCACTTTATAACCAACACACTCACCAATCGAAGTATGCAGTTCAGATGCAATTCTTTCCGCAACCGTGCGTGCAGCCAAACGGCGTGGTTGAGTATGTCCGATCATTCCAGCAATACCTCGCCCTAATTCCAAGCAAATTTTTGGCAATTGCGTAGTTTTTCCAGAACCAGTTTCACCGCAAATAATCACTACTTGATGATTTTGTAAGCTTAACTTGATTTCATCAATATGTTCATGCACCGGCAAACTGCCGTCATAACTTGGAATTGGAATCGATGACATACGTTGCAAATAACGCTGATGCGATTGATGGTAACGTTGATTAATTTTTGCTATACCACCAAAACGCAAAGGATTTTTAATCGCTTTTTGTAAAAAATAACGATCTTTACATAAAACCTGATTTAAATCGGATAAATTAAAAGACAAAGATTCCATAAAAATAATCAATCTATACCACTAATTTCACATTTTTTTAACTTTTTAATCCCTTTGGGAATATTTTTCAAATTTGGACAACAGCTACAATTTAATGATTCTAATTTTTGCAGTTCGCCAATGCTTTCCGGCAGACTATAGAGTTGTTTACAATCAGCCAACATTAATTCTCTCAAATTACTTAACTTGCCAATACTTTCCGGAAGTGTAATTAAACTTTCACAAAATCTCAAATAAAGTTCTTTCAAATTACTCAATTCTCCAATATTTTCCGGCAGACTTACTAATTTCTCACAATTATGCAGAATCAACTCTGATAATTTATTTAATTTTACAATGTTATCATTTAGAGATGATATATTAATAAGATTAGATAAATTCAAAACTTTCAAATTTTGCAAATCACCGATACTATCCGGCAGTGTAGTAATATTTTTACAACCATCTAAATTCAATTCTCGTAAATTTGTTAACTTTCCAATGCTTTCCGGCATTGTAGTAATATTTTGACAACCATCTAAATTCAATTCTCGTAAATTCGTTAATTCTCCAATGCTTTCCGGCAGCGTATTATCTTTACAATTAATTTTTAATTTACGCAAATTATATAATTGAAAAATATGTTTAGGCAATGGAATTAATTTATCACAATCAGTAATATATATTTCTTGCAAATTTTTTAATTTAGAAATACTTTCAGGTAAATTAGTAATATTTTTACAAAAACCTAATATAAATTTTTTTAATTTACTTAATTCACCAATATTTTCCGGCAGTGTGGTAAGATTATCACAATAGCGAATGTCCAAATATTCTAAATTATATAATTTACTAATACTATTGGGTAATTTAGTAATATTATTAATTTGATAAAAACTTAATTGTGATAAATTAATTAATACATTATTAATTTCATCATTTGTTTTATGCTTTAATTCTTGGGGAAAAATATTTTTCCATTCAGCAATATCTTTATCAGAAAAAATCATATTTATTACCTATTAAAATTATACTAACAGATTATATAGTATAGATTCCTGCAAAACTCGTCATTCTGAATTTCACGAAGTGAAATGAAGAATCTAACTTATT
>JAFWUA010000024.1 GCA_017518785.1 Neisseriaceae bacterium | reverse complement strand
TATTCAGGAATAACAGGTTGTGGTGCGTTTTCTGTTGGATTTGATGTTGGTACACTTTGGGTTGGTGATCCAAAATCCAATCCTTCTTCAACTTTATGTGCATGAATGTATGCCAAAAATAGGCAAGTGACAAAAAATATCACAGCTGCTAACGCAGTACTGCGACTTAAAAAACTTGCAGAACCTGATGCTCCGAATACACCTTGTGCACTGCCAGAACCAAATGCGGCACCAGCGTCAGCACCTTTTCCTTGCTGCATTAAAACTAAAAAAATCACTGCTAATGCTGAAAATATATTAATTAGCCACAAAAGTGTCTTAAATGCTTCCATAATTTTGTTAATTACAATTTTTCTATTGATACAATCATATCGGTGATTTCATCGGCTTTTAGCGAAGCTCCACCGACCAATGCACCATCTACATATTGAGTGGTTAGTATTTCTTGTACGTTTTTAGCACTGACACTACCACCGTAAAGGAGACGGATATTAGCATCTTTACATAGCATTGACAAGACTTCGTTATAGATAAACTTATGGATTGTCTCAATTTGTGAAGTGGAGGCAGTAACTCCTGTGCCAATTGCCCATACAGGTTCATAAGCAATGGCTATTTGGGAGATATTTAATCCTTTGAGAATTTCTAATTGTGAGGAAATTACGTTTTCTGCTTGATTATTTTCGCGTTCATTTAAAGTTTCTCCAACGCATAATACTGGAATTATTGAGGCATTTAGTGCATTTTCTAATTTGCAACGCAAGGTTTCATTGTTTTCAGAAAAATAGTTGCGACGTTCTGAATGTCCAATTAGCGTAAATGTTCCACCGCAATCAGCTATCATTTGAGCACTCACTTCACCACTGTATGCTCCTGCTGTTTTGAATCTGCTGCAATCTTGTGTGCCAGATGCAATTTGGGTGTCTCTTAATATTTCAGATGTTTGTAGCAAGTAAGGATAGGGCGATGCAATGCCGATATATGTGGCAGTTGGTTGAGTTTGTTTTACAGCTGATAAAAGTTGAAAGTTTTTGGCAATTGAGCCATTCATTTTCCAATTACATAGTATCCATTTTTTCTGCCACATTTCTGTGATTCCTTGTACAAGCTAATGCTACCTGAATTTTTTAATCTTAAATTGCTAAGCAATATCAGGTAGCTTAATCGTTAAATTAAGAAATTTGCAAAATATTTTCTTTAAAATTGACAGGGTTTATCCTGCAAATTGTTTTTTCATCTGCTCACGGCGTTCTTGTGCTTCAATGGAAAGAGTAGCAGTAGGGCGAATTAATAAGCGTTTTAAGCCGATTGGTTCGCCTGTATCTTTACAATAGCCATAAGTTCCTTCTTCAATTTGACGCAAAGATGCTTGTACCTTGCTTAATAATTTGCGTTCTCTGTCGCGTGTTCTTAATTCTAAAGAGTATTCTTCTTCTAAGGTAGCACGGTCGGCAGGGTCTGGTGTTGTTTCTTGGTCTTGCATGTATTCAGCAGTGCCGGTGGCTTTGTTGATAATATCATCTTGTAGTTTCAAGAGTTTTTGTTTGAAAAATAGCAAATGAGCAGCATTCATATAGTCCTCTTCTGGACCGTCCCATGCCAAAATGTCTTTTTCAGTTAATTTTTTTTTCGCCATCAGTAACTCCTATTTTTTTCGATAGATTAAAAAAAACGGTGAATTATATCATACTTTGCAGTTGTTTTTTAAAAATCTTCAAGGAAATTATTTCGTAAACTCTGCCGGAAACATTGATATAAAACGATTTTGCAGAAAATATTTTAGGATAAGTTTTATCCAAAACAAGTCTGCCGGAAAATTATTTTATAAATATTTGTATAAGCTACATTACCTGTGTAAGTTTAGTTTATTTAACTCCATGTTAGGATAAAACGTAATTCTTGATAATAAATATAACTCATTAAGAAGACTAACATCATTAAAAATATTGCTTGTAAATGTATTATGGAAAAATAATGTTTCTCATTTTTTTTAATAGAAATTAAATATAGTGATGTCATTAGTATAATATGAATTGTAATCCACCAAACTGGGTGTAATAAATACATTTGTAAAATGGATATTAATGTAAATAATGAATTACCTTTTGGATATGATAACTGTGAAATAAGTAATATGATTAAATATGCAAGATGTTGTAAAAATGCAGTTACTGCCCAATATCCTATTGGTATATTTGGTTTGGCAATATAGAACATTTTATCCTCTGATGAGTATTTCCAATCATTGATAAAAAAGAAAAATGATGATAATGTGATATAAAAATATGGGTGATAAAGCATTAAATCTATATTCCAAAAATATGGAATATGAAAACGAATCACATAGCTAAATCCTGCTATTAAAAATAATGTTGCCATTAGCCAATTGATTTGCCGCCCCTTAAATGCCAAAATTATAAAAATACATGAGTAGGAAAGTGTAATCAATTGGGTAAAAATCATAAATATACCTTGTAATTTAATAATTAATTGTTTTATTAATGATTTAATTCAATTTCACCTGTAAATACACTAACTGCGGGTCCAGTCATCATGATTTCTTGGTGTTCTTGCCATTCTATGTTTAAGTCTCCGCCTATTTGGGTAACGGTTACTTTATCATCTAATAATCCTAATCGAATGCCAACTACGGCAGCTGCACATGCCCCAGTACCACAAGCTTGTGTTTCGCCAACCCCGCGTTCATAAACGCGTAGTTTAATATGATTACGTGATAAAACTTGCATAAAGCCAACGTTTACGCGTTCTGGGAATTGTTGATGTGATTCTATTTTCGCTCCCCATTGTTGGACTGGTGCGTTGTCTACATCATCAACTAAAACTACGGCATGAGGATTGCCAATATTTACACATACCAATGGAATGGAGGTTGTACCAGCTACAACGATATGGGTTAGGCGTTCTTTATCTGCATTTGAGTCTGGGATAAATGGTATTTCTGATGCTTCAAAACGTGCAATTCCCATATTAACTGTAACCAAATTATCTTGTGTTGATTTTAACGTGATGATTCCTTTGGCTGTTTCTACTATTATTTCCTCTTTATTGCTTAAACCGTTATTGCGTACAAAGTGAAAAAAACAACGTGCTCCGTTCCCGCATCGTTCTACTTCATTGCCATCGGCGTTGAAAATGCGATAGCGAAAATCACATGCCGCATCTATTGGTTTTTCAACTAATATTAATTGGTCAAAGCCAATGCCGGTATGCCGATTTGCCCATGAGATAATTTGTTCTTTGTTGGGATTGAAACTTTGTCCAATGGCATCGATAACCATACAATCGTTGCCTAAACCGTGCATTTTGGTGAATTTAAGTGTAGCCATAATTATTAGGTGGATTAGAGGTTAGTGCTTATCATAGCAGTAAAATGTAAAAATATGTTTGTTTCCGGCAGACTTTTTATGAGTTAAATCTTTATAAAAAGTCTGCCGGAAAGTTTTTTATTATTTAATTTGATACTGCTTCATCACTACTGTTTATAAGTAGACTAATATCCGCTACTGCATTCATTTGAGAGGATAGCTTTTGTAACAAATAAAGGCGATTATTGCGTACTTTTTCATCTTCTGCCATTACCATTACTTTTTCAAAAAAATCATCTACTGTGGGTTTGATGCGTGCCAAAGCGGTAAGTGCAGAGTTGAAATCTTTATTAGATAAGGCAGGCACGATGTTTTGAGCAATTTCTTTTGTTGCTCGATAAAGTGCTTGTTCTTCTGCTTGTTGTAAAAGTGATTCATCTACAATTCCATCTGCAATTTGATTTTTCTTCAAGATATTTCTTACGCGTTTATTGGCAGAAATAAGTGCAGATGATTCCGGCAGACTTTTGAATTTTGCAACTGCGGCAAGTTTGTTAGGAATATCGTTTATATTTTGTTTTTCTACTGATAAAACTGATGCTACTTCGTCATGCGAAAATTCACTCTGTAACATTATTTCCAAACGTGCCATCATAAATTCGCTGACTTCATCAATGGTGTTTGCAGATAGTTTGCCATCAGGGAAAGTGTTAAATACGATTTTAAGAATTTCGTGCATATCTAATTTTTTTAACATCAGCATTCTCATTACCCCCAAAGCCGCACGCCTTAATGCATAAGGGTCTTTGTCGCCAGTAGGTTTGAGTCCAATTCCCCAAATACCAATTAGTGTTTCTAATTTATCTGCTAATGCAACTGCAATTCCTACATCGCTTTCCGGCAGACTATCACCTGCAAAACGAGGGTAATAATGTTGTTCAATCGCTTTTGCAACTGTTTTATCTTCGCCATCATTTAATGCGTAGTAATGCCCCATTACGCCTTGCAATTCTGGAAATTCGCCTACCATTTCGCTTACTAAATCTGCTTTGGCAAGCAGGGCGGCTCG
>JAFWUA010000023.1 GCA_017518785.1 Neisseriaceae bacterium | reverse complement strand
CTGCCGGACAGTTTTTAGATTTTTCCGGCAGACTATTTTAAACTTTTAGAGACTCCTACAAAACTCGTCATTCTGAATTTCACGAAGTGAAATGAAGAATCTAACTTATTGTTTATAAATATTCTTCGCTACGCTCAAAATGACGAGTAATAGAAAAAATCGAGTTTTGCAGGAGTCTCTTTTATTGCACAAGCGGTTATTCAGTTAATTTTGCCAATAATTCTGCTTGTTGTTCTGCGATTAGTGGGGAAATGATTTCATCTAAACAGCCGTCCATAATCGCATCAATTTTATACAGAGTTAAATTAATGCGATGATCGCTGACTCTTCCTTGTGGAAAGTTGTAAGTGCGAATCCGCTCACTTCTATCACCACTACCGATTAAACTTTTGCGTTCTGCTGATTCTTTGGCTAATGCCTCTTGTTTTTGTTTATCATTAATACGTGCTGCTAATACTTTCATGGCTTGGGCTTTGTTGGCATGCTGACTTCTACCATCTTGGCATTCTGCAACCATTCCAGTTGGTAAGTGGGTAATACGTACCGCAGAATCGGTTTTATTAATATGCTGTCCGCCGGCACCAGATGCACGAAAGGTGTCAATACGCAAATCATTAGGATTAAGTTCTATTTCAACTAATTCATCTGCTTCTGGCATGATGGCAACAGTACAAGCTGATGTGTGGATTCTGCCTTGACTTTCAGTGGTAGGAATGCGTTGAACTCGATGTCCGCCTGATTCAAATTTTAGTTTGCCATAGCTTCCTGTACCTTCGATACGTGCGATTACTTCCTTGTATCCGCCCAAATCAGATTCATTTGCCGAGATAATCTCGCTTCTCCAACCATTGCGTTCTGCATAGCGTAAATACATACGCAATAAATCTCCGGCAAATAATGCGGCTTCATCTCCACCGGTGCCGGCACGAATTTCTAAAAATATGTTTTTTTCATCGTCTGCGTCTTTGGGAAGTAGGAGGATTTGTAATTCATTTTCCAAAGTTTCCATGCTTTGTTTAGCAGTTTTGATTTCTTCCTCTGCCAATTCTCTAAAATCGACATCGTTATAGAGTTCTTGTGCATCTGCAAGATTTTTTTCACATTGCAAATAACGTTCAAAAGTTTCCACAACTTCTGCAATTTCAGCATGTTCTTTGGATAGACTACGAAAACGATTCATATCAGAGATTACTTCCTCATCTGATAGGAGTAAATTGAGTTCTTCTAAACGTTCACGCAAAAGATGTAATTTGTTTAATAATGATGGTTTCATAAACTAATTTAATAAATTTCTTCACAGCAAAGCTTGATGATACAAGAGATTTGTCTTAACTTAAAATAAATTTAATCTTCATAGTTTACATAGTCTGCCGGAAAGGTATTATTTATACTTTTTCCGGCAGTGTTTTAATTAAAATTAATTATGGATAAATTAACTTTATACGGACAAGAGTTTTCTTCACGATTATTGCTTGGAACAGCCTCATATCCTTCCTTGCAAACTTTACGTGATGCAGTGAATATTGCTTCTCCTGCTATGTTAACCGTTGCCCTGCGTAGACAAGGAATTATGAAGGCTTCTGACGGACAAGGAGTGTGGTCGCTATTATCCGAAATTGGTATACCACTTTTGCCTAATACCGCAGGTTGTCAATCAGTACAAGAAGCAGTTACCACCGCACAAATGGCACGAGAAATATTCAATACCGATTGGATTAAATTAGAATTAATCGGAGATGATGATACTTTGCAACCAGATGTTTTTCAGTTGGTAGAAGCGGCAGATATATTGATTCGTGATGGTTTCAAAGTTTTGCCATATTGCAGTGAAGATTTAATTGCTTGTCGCAGATTATTAGATGTGGGTTGCAAAGCCCTAATGCCATGGGCATCTCCAATTGGAAGTGCTTTGGGAGTGGTGCATGAATATGCCTTGCGAATATTGCGTGAACGTCTGCCGGAAACTATATTAATTGTTGATGCTGGTTTAGGATTGCCATCTCATGCGGCACAAGTTATGGAGTGGGGATTTGATGGAGTGTTGCTAAATTCAGCAGTGGCATACAGTGGCAATCCTGTACAAATGGCAAATGCTTTTGCAATGGCTGTGCGTGCAGGGCGTTTAGCATTTGTATCCTCTCCGGTTGCTCCTCGCCGTCAGGCACGTGCCAGCACTACCACTATTGGACAACCTTTTTGGCATGGTGATGAATATTAAATAATTTCAAATTGTTATATCTTTCCGGCAGACTTTGTTATTAGATGATGTTAAAGTCTGCCGGAAAATTTAATTTGTAGATTTAATTAATTCTAATCTGACAAATTATTGTAGAATACGAAAATTTTTTAAAACCGTTAAACATAAGGATAAACAAAATGGCGATTGAACGCACTTTATCGATTGTAAAACCCGATGCAGTGGGTAAAAATGTAATTGGCAAAATTTACAGCCGCTTTGAAGACAATGGCTTGAAAATTGTGGCTGCCAAAATGAAACATTTAAGCCGCCGCGAGGCAGAGGGCTTTTATGCCGTGCATAAAGAACGCCCATTCTTTGGCGAATTGGTAGAATTTATGACATCAGGCCCTGTGATGGTACAAGTTTTGGAAGGCGAAAATGCGGTGGCAAAAAACCGTGAGTTAATGGGTGCAACCAACCCCAAAGAAGCGGCGGCTGGCACCATTCGTGCGGATTTTGCTCAATCGATTGACGCTAATGCCGTG
>JAFWUA010000022.1 GCA_017518785.1 Neisseriaceae bacterium | reverse complement strand
TACAGCGGTTTTGTTAATTTTTACCGTAGGCACGCTGATATTTTGGATTATTAACAAAATCAACAAAAAACACCATAAAGAAAACGCCTTTACCGATTACTTGGGAAGTTTTTTTCCCATTGTTTTAATTGTATTTTTACTGCGAACCTTTATTGCCGAACCGTTTGTTATTCCCAGTAGCTCCATGCGTCCAGGATTAATTCCGGGAGACTTCGTTTTAGTTGGTAAATTTTCATACGGCATCAGAACACCAATTATTAATAATGTAATAATTCCCACAGGCAAAATAGAGCAGGGCGATGTTGTTGTGTTTAACTATCCGCCCAATCCATCTATTAATTATATTAAACGTATTGTTGCTGTTGGTGGAGATACTGTGGAGTATCGTAATAAGACCTTGAAAATCAATGGACAAGTAGTGGCTGATATTCCTAATGGTAATAGCAGTTTCCCACAAGATGGGAATCCTTTTTCAATTTCAGTTAAACAATTTCAAGAAACTTTGAATGGTAAAACATTTGATATTTTTCAAATAGAAGAAGCTCCAACTTATGTTCAATCAGGAGTTGAACATAGCGATTCAAACTGTGTTTATAACGAAGCAGGTTTTTCTTGCAAAGTACCAGATGGTAAATATTTTGCTATGGGGGACAATCGCGATAATAGTGCTGACAGTCGTTATTGGGGTTTTGTTGACGATAAATATGTGGTTGGTAAAGCTTGGATTGTTTGGTTAAATATGAAAGATTTTAAGCGTACTGGTACGATGATTAAATAATTATTGTTTTAAATAAATAAGTCTGCCGGAAAAGTATATTATATTTTCCGGCAGACTTTTATTTATATTTATAAAATACTTGGGAATAAACTTTTTATTCCAGCTGTAATAATTTCTACTGCCACAGCTGCTAATAGCATACCCATAACTCTATTTATAATGTTTATACCTGTTTGTCTTAATATTTGAGTAAGCTTATCTGCAAAAATCATTGATATATAACATAAAATAGCAACAATACTTCCTGCAATTATAATTTGTGTAATTCCCCACCAATTTTCTGCTGATGAAGCATAAATTATTATAGTTGAAATTGAACCAGGTCCAATTAATAAGGGAATGGTTAATGGCACTACTGCAATACTTTCTTTGTTTCCTGCTTCTAAATGTTCTTCGTCATTGGTTTTAGTAGGGTGAGGTTTTGCATTCATCATAGCAATTGCAATTAATAACACTAAAATACCACCACCAACCTGAAACGCACCAATACTAATATTCATAATTTTTAGTAGAGTAGTACCAGCAATTGCAAAAAATGCAATTCCACAGAAAATTGCAATTGCCGATGTTCTGGCAATTTTTTGTCTTTCCTTACGAGAATCATCAGCGGTAAGACTTAAAAACATTGGAATCGCACTAATTGGATTTACTAATACAATTAGGGCAATCATTATCTTAATAATCATTTGATTTACTCATAAATATTTATTCAATTATGTTGAAAGTTATACCTGTTTTTTCATCTTTTTCCATTAGGTGTCCATTTAGCATACTATCAAAAATACGACAAGCGGCTTCACATACGGCTGGTGCTATCATAAAACCATGTCTAAATAATCCATTGATGTATATTATTTTTTTATCTTTATTTACACGAATTTCTGGATCGTGATGGTCAAGTGTTGGTCGCAAACCGGTAGCAAGTTCCAAGATGCGTGCTTCCCCAAATAGAGGTGTAACCGCATATAGTGAACTCATTAATTCCAATCCTGAACGCACCGAGACATTGCTTTCATCTTCACTTTCAATTTGGGTTGCACCAATCACAAAAATATGATTTTCTTTGGGAGCAATGTATAAGGGATAACGTGGGTGAAGGAGACGGACAGGGCGGTTGAGAGTAATTTCAGGGGCGTAAACTCGTGCTACTTCGCCACGAATGCCACGTAGTTTTGATTTACCAGTAGTATTCCAATCGTTTTTTGCTCCAAAACCACGACAATCGATAATCCAATCATTTGTTTGGTTAGATATTTCGTCAAGTGATACCGCCGTATTCCAATGACATTTAACGCCGGCAGCTTCAATAGCATTTGCTAACGCTAACAATGTTTGGCGATTATCTAATTGTCCTTCTGTGGGTAGATAAAAACCCTGTGCAAAACGGTTAGCTAACTGCGGTTTATTTTGGGTAATATCGTTGGTGTTCCAGTTTTGCCAAACTTCCTTACCACCATTGCCACGTTGTAGTTGTTGGGAAAAACGTTTAGAAATATCAATATCTTGTGCGTGCCATACGATAAGACTGCCGGAAAACTGCATAAATAATTTTTGTGGCAGACTATTAATTATATTTTTCCATAAATCAAGGCTTTGGTAGCCCAAAGATAATACTAACGGTGTGGCATCAACCGCCTCTGCCATAGGTGCCAGCATTGCTGCTGCCACAAAGGCAGCAGAATGGTCTCCATCTTTGCTGCCATATTCAAATAATCTGATGCTATGTTCTTGTTTTGATAATAAGAAAGCCATTAAGCGACCTGTTAAACCGCCTCCCAAAATAGTAATTTGTGCCATATTGTTTTTTCCTTATAAAAACTTTCTATGAGTGCGAAAAATATCGCTTATTGAAGTTCATTGTTTTGCTTTTCGTCATTATCTTGGTGATTAAATTCTGAAAAATCATTCAAAACTCTAATTTCTCTTTGTGGGAAAGGAATTTCAATGCCGTGTTTTTGAAATTCGTCCCATATTTCAAACAGAATATCTGAATTGAGTTTGAGAGTGCTGTTTTCTGGATCTAATAGCCAATATCCTAATGTTAGATTGATACCGTCTGATGCAAATTCACTGACAAAAGCATCTGCACTTTCAATGCGAGCATGACGTTCGGCAGCAGTTTTAAGAATATCCATCACCACTCGTAAATCCGAACCATAAGCAACTTGAACCGGCAAACTTCGCCATAAACTACGGTTAGAGTAAGTATCGTTTAGAACGGTGTTACCGATAAAGCTTTCATTGGGAATTAAAGCTTCTGTGCCTGCTGTGCTTTTGAGTACTACAAATCGTGAAGTAATTTTGGTAACTACGCCGGTAACGCCATTTAGTGTTAAGCGGTCGCCCATACGCACTGAACGGTCTAATAGAATGATAAATCCAGATACATAATTACTGGCAATTTTTTGCAAACCAAAGCCCAAGCCAATGCCCAAAGCTCCGCCGAATACAGATAGTACAGTTAAATCAATGCCAATTATGGGCAGAGTAATAATTACTGCCAAAATTGCTAAAATACTTTTTAAAATTTTGCTTAATACAATGCGTAAATTTGCATCAATTTTTTCGGCTTTTGATAAACGTAATTCCAAGAATCTTGCAATAGACATTGCCACAATCAAAGCAATAATTACCCAGAAAATACCTGTAACCACCATATACAAGCTAATGGTTTTACCGCCAATTGGCACTGCAAGTTTTTTGGCAAAATTGCTTGCGATTTCACCAATACCACTCAACCACAAAACATAGCCAACCCAAATTATTGCTGAAAGCGTTTTGGCTGTATGAATGGAAAATTTATCTTCTGGAAAAATGTAATGTAAGAACACCATAATGGTGCGAATAATCATCAACCAAGGAGCTGTTATAACTACTAAACGTAACCATAAAGTAGGACTGCCGGAAAACTCTTTCCAAGCAAAAGCAGCAATTGAACCTACAATCATCAAAATAATCGGTAAATTCAAACGTGATAACCAGTATTTGAATAAACCATTTTCGGCGTGAATGTGTTTAGATTTGCGATTTACTAACCATGCCAAACCGATCCACAAGACAACGGCGATAATAAATTCAATAATACTTAATGGTTTGAAAAAATTATGTTTAATTGCATAAGATATAAATTCTTGTCTCTCAAACAAAGA
Organism: Neisseriaceae bacterium; assembly: GCA_017518785.1. Taxonomy (GTDB): domain Bacteria; phylum Pseudomonadota; class Gammaproteobacteria; order Burkholderiales; family Neisseriaceae; genus RGIG9985. The sequence goes on along the minus strand of JAFWUA010000022.1, from coordinate 6,235 downwards.
TTGTAAAAAATCGCTCCACGCTGAAATTGAGAAAAATGATGACACTGTTTTTATCCTTAATATTTTGAAAAACTGGATTAAATTAATAACAAAACTTTTTAAGCAAACCTAATCTTATGTAAGACTTACTTTCCGGCAGACTTATCTTACATAAGATGTTTCTTCCGGCAGACGTGTTAAACAGAGTATATATTAAAATTAAACACTGCCGGAAAAACACTGTCGAAAAGTTAATAATTGCTATTTATTCTACCGTAACTGATTTAGCTAAATTACGTGGTTTATCTACGTCTGTTCCACGAATTAGGGCAGTGTGATATGCCAATAATTGCACGTTAATTACTTGAACTATTGGAGAAAGTACTCCGCAATTATGAGTATTACGTATTACTCTTACACCATTTTCGGCAGTAAGTTGGCTTTCATTATCGGTGAATACGTATAATTTACCGCCACGTGCACTAACTTCTTTCATATTAGCCTTAACTTTATCTAATAATTGGTCAGTAGGAGCAATAACCACCACCGGCATATTTTCATCTACTAATGCAAGTGGTCCGTGTTTTAATTCACCGGCAGGATAGGCTTCGGCATGAATATATGAAATTTCTTTAAGTTTTAATGCACCTTCCATTGCAATTGGATAATTAATGCCGCGTCCTAAAAATAGTGCATGTTCTTTTAAGGCAAATTCCTGTGCCCAAGAAATTATTTGTGGTTCTAAATTTAGGGTTTGTTGAACACTATTGGGAAGACTACGCAACATTTCAATATATGCAATAGTTTGTTTTTCATCTACATTAGAGCGTATTTTTCCTAAACAAACAGCTAAACCAAACATTGCGACTAATTGCGTAGTAAAAGCTTTGGTAGATGCAACTCCAATTTCTACACCAGCACGAGTGTAAAAAACTAATTTACTCTCACGTGGTAGGGCAGATTCCATTACATTACAAATAGATAATGAGTGTTGATGTCCCAAAGAATAGGCATATTTTAATGCCTCCATTGTATCCAATGTTTCGCCGGATTGAGAAATTGTAATAATTAAAACATCTTTATCCGCAATAACATCGCGATAACGATATTCGCTGGCTATTTCAACATCAGTAGGAATTTTACTGATTGATTCTAACCAGTATTTAGCTGTAATGGCTGCATAATAAGAAGTGCCACAAGCTAAAATTTTAATCCCTTTAATCTTTGTCAAAATATCTTCTGCATTCTCTCCAAAAATATGTGCCGAAAATTTTTCATCAATAAAGGCTTCGATGGTATCGCTAATTGCTTTTGGTTGTTCGTGAATTTCCTTTTGCATGAAATGATTGTAAGGACCTAATTCTAACGAAGCCAAAGATAATGAAGATAGATGAATTTTGCGTTGAGCGGTTTGTAAATTACGGTCAATTAATTTTTCAATTCCATTGGCAGTTAATTTGGCAATATCTCCATCTTCTAAATAAGATATTTTGCGAGTATGTGCAATAACCGCAGATACATCAGACGCGATAAAAGTTGCACCATCGGCAAATGCAACTAATAGAGGACAACCCATACGAGCAACCACCATTTCATCAGCTGAATCAGCGGCAATTACTCCAATCGCATAAGCACCCTTGAAACGTTTAACTGCATTGGTGAGTGCTAAAAATAAATCGTGATTTTGCTGATATTCATAATGAATGGCATGGGCAATTACTTCGGTATCTGTTTGAGATTCAAATATATATCCTAAATTTTGTAGGCGTATTCTTTCTTCTTCAAAGTTTTCGATAATGCCGTTATGTACCACCGAAATTTGTTGATTGGAAATATGAGGGTGGGCATTAGGCTCGGTTACTCCACCATGAGTTGCCCAGCGTGTGTGTCCAATTCCAACTTTTGAGCAAAGCGACATTTCTTTGGCTGCTTCTGCCATTTGAGATACGCGTCCGACTTTGCGAACACGTTGAATATTTCCTTCTTTATTTAATATGGCAATGCCTGATGAATCATAACCACGATATTCCAAGCGTTGTAAGCCATCGATTAAAAAATCAACAACATTATCTTGTAAACATAATGCACCAACAATTCCGCACATGTTTTTTATCCTTACTTAATTATTTCCGGCAGACTATTATTTATTTGTTTTTTCTGGACGAACCCAATTATCAATAGTGTTTTGACGAACACGTGAGATAGTCAATTTTTCTGCAGGGCAATTTTTGGTAATTACACTACCAGCACCAGTGGTAGCACGATTACCAACTTTGACTGGTGCTACTAATAAAGTTCCTGAACCGATGCGTACTTCATCACCAATTTCAGTTTTAAATTTATTCACACCATCGTAATTACATGTAACCGTGCCTGCACCGATATTGGTATTTTGTCCGATTTGAGTATCGCCAATATAGGTTAAGTGATTGACTTTACTACCATTACCTATAAATGATTTTTTAATTTCTACAAAATTACCAATATGAGTATTTTCTGCCAAAACTGCATCTGGACGTAATCTTGCAAACGGACCAACCTGCGAATTAGCCCCAACTGTGCAATTTTCCAAATGTGAAAATGGTTTAATTTCAACATCATCAGCAATGGTTACATTTTTTAATACGCAAAAAGCTCCAATTTTTACACGATTGCCCACTGTGCACTCACCTTCAAATACGGTATCAACATCAATGATTACATCTTTGCCGTGTTTGAGAGTGCCACGCAGGTCAAAACGTAATGGGTCGTTTAAGGTAACGCCTGATAGCATTAATTCTTTTGCTAAATTTTGCTGATAAATTCGTGTTAGTTCTGCTAATTGCAATTTATTATTTACACCGGCTACAAGATAATGTTCCGGCACGGCTACACTTTTAACTTCGATTCCGTCTTTTACTGCCAAAGCGATAATGTCGGTTAGGTAATATTCTTGTTGAGCATTGTCATTAGTCAATTCTTTCAACCATTTGGCAAGATATTTGTTATCAGCAGCGATAATGCCGGTGTTTATTTCTTGAATTTGTTTTTGTTGAGAATTTGCGTCTTTTTCTTCGACAATGCCAATGATTTTTTGTTTATCACAACGCAAGATTCGTCCATAACCTGTTGGGTTATCAACAATATCGGTTAATACTGCCAATTTGCATTCGCAAGCTGTATTGATTAATGATTGCAAACTTTCTTTGTTAATCAATGGCACATCGCCATATAAAATCAGAGTAACACCATTTTCCGGCAGTGTTGGTAGGGCACATTGAACAGCATGCCCTGTACCTAATTGTTCAGTTTGTTCTATCCATGTTACTGGACGTTTTACAGTTTCTATTACCAATTCACGTCCATAACCTACAACTGTGCTGATTACATTGGGTTGCAGCGACATAGCTGTATCGATTACATGGGTTAGCATTGGTTTATCCCCAATGGTATGTAGCACTTTGGGAATATCTGAATACATACGGGTGCCACGTCCTGCGGCAAGAATTACAACGCAAAGATTATTCATTAGTCTGCCGGAAAAAAATTACATATTAGGTGTTTCACGTTCAATTGCACGTTGACGTGGGCGATAGCCGTGATAACGCTGATCGTTCTGATAAGTGCCATCTTCGTAATAAACCGGAGTTCCAGTTGGATATTTTTGACGAAGTTTGGTTTGACCATTATCGTTATAAGTTGTCCAAGTACAAGAGCTTAATAGTAGAGTAATTCCAAGCAAAATAGATAAGGTTTTCATTTGCTATCAATCCTTATATTAAAAAATTATACACAATGCGTCATTGTAGACTGAAATAGAGTCTGCCGGAAAGATATATCTATAAATAAAACTATTTAAAATAAGTCCCAAATAGGGCGACATGTAGCTGGAAGTTCAGGTGTTTTACCTAATACTCTATTAAAATCATTGTATCCATGAAAATCACTACCAGCAGATGCGTATAAATTATAGCGTTCAGCCAAAAGAGCTATATTTAATCTTTCGTTTAGAGAATGAAGGCTACTTGAAACTTCAATTCCAACTCCGCCTGCGTTGATAAATTCTTCTGTTAAATTACGCAGTGCCGTAGCAGATAATTTGTAACGTGCAGGGTGAGCAATAACTGCTACACCAGAATGTTCACAAATCAGATTAACTGCATCAGTTAGATTTATCCAATTGATGCGAAAATTACAAGATTTATTATCTCCCAAGTATTTACGAAATGCTTCGTTACGATTTTTTACATAGCCTTGATTGACTAAAAATTGAGCAATGTGCATTCTGCTAACGTTGTCAGATTGATTGGATAGTGCCAACGCCCCTTCATAAACTTTTAAAAATCCAGCTTTTTTTTGTAATTTATCGGATATTTTTTGTAGTCTTTCAATGCGACCTTGTCGATTTTTTTCCAATATTTCAATAAATTCAGAAGATGGTTTGAAATTAAGCCCAACAATATGAATTGTTCGTCCTCGCCAAGTTACGGAAATTTCTACACCATTAATAAATTTTATCCCATATTGTAAGGCTGATTTTTGGGCACGGATTAAACCACCGATATGGTCGTGATCGGTTAATGAGAGCATAGTAGCTCCATTTTTATGAGCTTCTGATAAGAGTTCTTCTGGTGATAATTTGCCATCAGAAAAATAAGAATGACAGTGTAAGTCAATATTAATCATTAGTGTAATTACTTTTAAATCACCTCAATTGATACGCCATTGCAATAAATAACTTCTCCTGCTTTGATTTTGGCTGTTTTGCGTGTTTCAATTTCATTGCCACGCAATACAAGTGATTGGGTAATCATTTGTTTTGCTTCACCGCCACTGTTTGCCACAGAAGTTATTTTGAGTAAATCGCATAAGGCGATGTAGTCTTTATTATTCAGATTAAATGAAATTTTCTTTGTCATAATAATTTAATTTTGATAATTAATAGTTTAAATATAAACACTTGGAAAAGTCTTCATTCGCAAGTTGTTGTTAAAAAACTCAAAATGACGATTTGCAGGCATCTTTGAGGATAAGATTTTTTTGTATCTACGCTCCGTTCAAAATAACGGTTGTTTTCTTATGGTAAATATATTTGGCTGTATCCGCTTTAAAATCTCTCAAACTCATAAAGTTGATTTTTGGCGATTTATTGAATTTCATGATTTTTTCTCTGTTTGAAAGTTGTTTTGCAGTGTTGTCATACCGATTAAATTCATCATTGTTAGCAGTAATGGCAGTATCCGTGTTTTGTGTAAAAGTTAAAGATTTATCGTTATGGCTTTTCCCATTCAAAATGATGGTTGTTTTTTTGGGGATAACATATCTGCCTGTACCCACCTTCCAACCGCTAAAATCAGCAATGTTGATTTTGGGCGATCTATTGTGTTTTATTGTTTTGTCTCTATTTGCTTGTTGTAGCTTGTTATTCGGAAGATTTGAATCTGTAAGCGAATGCACTAAATTTAAGGACTCCTCATTATGCTTTGCTTTGCTCAAAATTACAGCTGTTTTTTTATAGCAACCATATCGACTAACACCAAACTTCCAATCATTAAAACCAATAATGCTGATTTTAGGCGATTTATTGTATTTTTTTGTTTTATTATGCAAAGCAACTTTGTCGTGTAGTGTTGGTGGCAAAAAACAATTACTTTGTTCTAAATTTGAAGATTCTTTGTTGTACTTTGTTTTACTCAAAATTACGGTTACTTTTTTGGGACAACCTAACTTGCTTGTTCCTACTTCCCAATAACTAAAACCAGCAAAGCGGATTTTTGGTACTTTATTGAGTTTCATCGTTTTATTCCTATTTGCTTTTTCGTTTTATCATTTTGAATAGACACTTTATTATATCCTATTCCATCATTTTGGGCAGTAAGAAAAGTGACTGTTTTTATTTTATATTCAAAGGTTCATCTGTGGTAGATTGAGGTTTACAGTTTAACAAAGTGTAACTTTTCAGAAACGCTTGCAAAACTCGTCATTCTGGATTTTTTAACAGGATAAAATAAATATAATTCATTGTTTAATATTGTTATTCTTCGCTAAACAAAGAATATTTTTGTAAAATTAAAAAATATATAAGTTGAGATTTCAAGTTTCACTTTGTGAAACTTGAAATGACGAGTTTTGTATGATTTCTATTAAATAACTGCCGGAAAAACACTGCCGGAAAACACTGCCGGAAAAACTCTGCCGGAAAAACTCTGCCGGAAAAACTCTGCCGGAAAAACTCTGCCGGAAAAACTCTGCCGGAAAAACACTGCCGGAAAAACAC
>JAFWUA010000021.1 GCA_017518785.1 Neisseriaceae bacterium | reverse complement strand
TGCTTGTTATATGTGCTTTTCCGGCAGTTGCAGATAATATTCGTGCAATCAAGGCAGAAGGTGTTAGGCTTCCCAATGGTACGATTTCGGTAGAAACTCTTTTCTACACTACTTTACCGGAACAATTACAGGACGCATTAAAACAAGGTGTGCCACTACAATTTGATTTGACTTATCAATTAACGCGTCCATCATTGATGGCATATAAATTTCGTTTTAATCGTCTTTTTGCTAATGACAATGTTATTTCGTATCGCTTGACCTATCACGCTCTAACAGACCGTTATCGCGTTAGTACTGGTACTTTTTACACAGAATATCAAACCTTAAATTCTGCACTAAAAGCTTTGGGGGCGACTTCTAATTGGCAAACACTGCCGGAAGGTACTCTAAAAAACAATTTTGCTAATGATGTTGGTATGAGTGTGCGTTTATCATTAACTACTCGACAATTGCCTAAACCATTTCAAATAAATGCCCTCACTTCTGATGATTGGAATTTAGATAGTGGTTGGGTACAGCTCAAAATGACATGGAGTTAGATTGTGCGGCGATTTTTGTTGCTTTTGGGTTCATTGTCGGCATTAGTGCTATATATGTTAGCGATTGCGACTGGTTATGCCGATGCCATGTCACAACACTTTTGGTTAATTGCTATATTTTCGGCACTATTGATATTTTGTTTATCTTTTGCCCTATTTCATCAACTATGGAAATTGTTACGTGATGTAAAACGTCATGTTTTTGGTGCACGTATTTCTCAACGTTTAGTTAGAGTTTTCACTTGGGTTACCATTCTTCCGGCAGTGTTTATTTTTGCAATTGCAGCACAATTTATTACCCATAGTATTAATTCTTGGTTTGGTGAGGAAACATCAGAGGCTTTGGAAAGAAGTATGAGTATTGCCAAGAATACTTTGGATAATTTTCAGCAAGAATCACTGCAACAGGCAATAGATTTCGCAGAACAAGCTCAAAATGGATTACAAAGAAATCATGATGCAGGCTCTGTAATCAATAAAATTAATTCCCAACATTTCTCACAGATATTGTTGTATAACAGCCAAAATAAAATAATTGCTAAACATTCGAATACAGATAACACTCTGCCTCAACCTGATGATGATGATTTACCCAATACTCCAAATATTGACAAACAAAATAGTAACATCATCAGCATTAACAACACTTTATACGCACAATCTTGGCAAAGAATACATACTAATGATGCGGTATATTTATTATTTTTACGTTGGCCAGTTCCGCAAAAAACAGTTGAAGATGTAGTTTTAATTGAAAAAGCTCATGCTAAATATGCTGAATTAACATTCAACAAAAAAAGTCTGCAAACATTCTTTGTAGTAACTCTTTTAATGTCCACCCTTTTAGCTGTTGTATTTGCATTATTGACGGCAGTATTTTTTGCACGTCGTCTAGTGGCTCCACTAATGTCTTTGGCACAGGCTACACAATATTTTCGACCAACATAAGCTGCCAGTTCATTTTCCAGTTCTGTAACCAGTTTTGCCCAAAATGAACGAATAGTGTCTATGGCTTCTTGGATTCCAGCGTCAATTATCGATTATAATGCCTC
>JAFWUA010000020.1 GCA_017518785.1 Neisseriaceae bacterium | reverse complement strand
GTTAGCCCATGGGGTACGCCAACCAAAGGTTATCGTACACGTCGTAATAAACGCACGGACAATATGATTGTTCGCCGCCGTTTTTCAAATAAAGGATAATTAAATGGCTCGTTCATTGAAAAAAGGTCCGTATGTTGATCTTCACTTATTGAAAAAAGTAGATGCGGCACGTGCAACAAATGACAAACGTCCCATCAAAACATGGTCTCGTCGCTCGACCATTCTGCCCGATTTTATCGGCTTGACCATCGCGGTACACAATGGTCGTACTCATGTGCCTGTGTATATCAGCGACAATATGGTTGGGCACAAATTAGGCGAATTCTCATTAACCCGCACTTTTAAAGGTCATTTGGCTGATAAAAAGGCAAAAAAATAAGGGGATAAAACATGAGAGTTAGTGCACAACATAGAAACGCTCGTATTTCAGCACAAAAAGCACGATTAGTTGCTGATTTAATTCGTGGCAAGGATATCGAACAGGCTTTGAACATTCTCACATTCTGCCCTAAAAAAGGTGCAGAATTAGTGAAAAAAGTATTAGAGTCAGCGATTGCTAACGCAGAACATAACGAAGGTGCAGACATTGATGAACTCAAAGTCGTAACCGTTTATGTTGATAAGGCTGCAAGTTTGAAACGTTTTCAAGCTCGTGCCAAAGGTCGCGGTAATCGCATCGAAAAACAAACTTGTCATATCAATGTGACTGTCGGAAATTAAAAGGAAACACAATGGGACAAAAAATTAACCCCACAGGTTTTCGCCTTGCCGTCAATAAAAACTGGTCGTCCAAATGGTATGCCAAAAGTGGCGAATTTTCCGCCGTTTTGAAACAAGATATTGATGTTCGCGAATACCTGAAAAAACGCTTGGCAAATGCTTCTATTGGTAAAGTAGTAATCGAACGTCCAGCAAAAAGTGCTCGTATTACCATTTACACAGCCCGTCCTGGTGTTGTAATCGGTAAAAAAGGTGAAGACATTGAAGTATTGAAAAAAGACTTGCAAAACTTAATGGGCGTGCCGGTGCATGTCAATATTGAAGAAATTCGCAAGCCTGAAATCAATGCACAAATCATTGCAGATGGTATTGCACAACAATTGGAAAAACGTGTCCAATTCCGTCGTGCTATGAAACGTGCCATGCAAAATGCAATGCGTGTTGGTGCCAAAGGTATCAAAATTATGTCTTCTGGTCGTTTGAATGGTATCGATATTGCACGCAGTGAATGGTATCGTGAAGGTCGTGTACCGTTACATACCTTGCGTGCAGATGTGGATTATGCTACCAGCGAAGCTCAAACTACTTACGGTGTGATTGGTATCAAAGTATGGGTTTATAAAGGTGAGAACACTGCTAATAGCAATGATTCTAAACCTGCTGAAGCACAAAAGCCTGCTGAACGCAAACAAAGAAAAGGAGGTCGTCATGCTGCAGCCTAAACGACTCAAATACCGTAAATTACACAAAAGTCGCAATACCGGCGTTGCTACACGTGGTAACAAAGTAAGTTTTGGCGATTTTGGCTTAAAAGCCGTAGGTCGTGGTCGTTTGACTGCTCGCCAAATCGAAGCAGCTCGCCGTGCGATGACTCGCCACATTAAACGCGGCGGACGCATTTGGATTCGCGTTTTCCCCGACAAACCAATTACCAACAAACCTATTGGTGTTCGTATGGGTGGTGGTAAAGGTTCCCCAGAATACTATGTAGCAGAGATTCAACCCGGCAAAATGTTGTATGAAATGGACGGCGTTGCTGAAAAATTGGCACGTGAAGCGTTTGCATTAGCAGCGGCTAAATTGCCGATTCAAACCACATTTGTTATAAGACAGGTAGGTCAATAATGAAAGCACAGGATTTAAGAGCTAAAAGCTGCGAAGAACTCAATGCTGAATTATTGAGTTTAGGCAAAGCCCATTTTGCATTGAGAATGCAGAATGCTGTTGGACAGTTGGCAAAAATTAGCGAATTGAAAAAAGTTCGCCGTGATATTGCCCGTGTAAAAACCGTATTAACTGAAAAAAAGGGTAAAGCATAATGAGCAACGAAAAAAGAGTTCGTACCCTGCAAGGTCGTGTGGTTAGCGATAAAATGGATAAAACCGTAGTAGTATTGGTTGAACGCCGTGTTAAACACCCGTTGTATGGCAAGGTGATTCGTTTATCCAAAAAATTTCATGCCCATGATGAAGACAATGCGTATAGCGTTGGCGACACCGTGATTATTTCCGAGACTCGTCCAATCTCCAAGACTAAAGCTTGGAAGGTTACTTCATTGGTGGAAAAAGCACGTTTAGTTTAATACAAAGTTTTTACTGGTATATCTTAATAAAAAGCACACAGTAATGTGTGCTTTTTTTGTATTAGTTTTTATGAGACTCTTGCAAAACTCGTCATTCTTCATTTTTTCGTAGGAAAATGAAAAAATCTAATTAATTGTTAAGTAAAAAGATTTTTCATTTCGTTCAAAATAACGAATGAGGAGGAGAAAGTGAGTTTTGCAAAGGTTATTAGCAAAAACCAATTGCTATAATGAAATATAAACAATTTGATTTATGCTGATTTATAGTTAGTTTTCCATCGCACTAAAACTTTTCAAGGTATAATTTTTTGAATATTAATAACTTTTATTCTATCATGTCTGGCGTTTGGTAGTAGGAGATTCACCAACTACGGCTTTATTTTTTTAAAAATTCGAGTTTTGCAAAGCTTTCCTTCTGGAAAAGATAAAAGCATTCCGGCAGATTTAATGTATTAAGATTATTTATTTTAATACATTAAATTCTGTAAATAACAAATTATTGTAAATTATTTTTTAGAAGTATTCTATTTAAATATAAACAATATAATTTTTTACCATATCTTCATTAAATTCATTTTTACGCCAAGAACTTTCATCATTTAATACTATCCATCGTTGTTCTTCGGTGCGATAAAACCAATCTTTATCGATTTGATAATATACTTGTGAACCGTTGATTTCGATAATATTGGCAATATTGTTATCATGATAATTGTTTTGGTCGTAATCAGTGAAAGTTCTTTGTCCCATTTCTGCGTAAAGTTCATTGAGATGGTCTAAAATTTCACATAAATATTCGTCCATTTTCTCTACATTTAATCCAATTTCTTTTGCTTCTCGCAATAAAATTGGATAGTCATGAGTAGGATATGCACTGTTTAATTTTTCGCTAATTGATTTTATTTTCTTTTCATCTTTGTAGTGATATTGAAGTATTTCACTACAAATTTTTAAAGATAAACTGGTTGCTCTGTCAACAGCACCAAAAACCAAAGGGTGAATATATTCATATAGTGCTTTATATGGATTTTCATCGTTTTGTTTCTCATTATCTTTCCATAGTTTAACTACTCTATCTAATTCATTCATGGAAACACTAACTAAATCATTAGTTCTGGTTCGAGGAGATAATTCATGACTTAAAGATGTGTCAACAGATGTTAAATATCCTAATGGACTCATTATAATTTTATTTGCACCCAATGCTATCATTGTTGCGGCAGAGGCACAGTTTGATGGAATTAGAGCAATTAATTCATCACAATGATTACGTAAAATAGAAACCAATTTTAATGCCGCAATGCCACTTCCACCATCGCTCTTTATATAAAAATAAAGTTTTTTGAATTTTTTACCTTTAAGTAGTCTGTAAAAAGCAATAACATCATTTTCGCAAACACTGCCAGCATTAGAATTATAGTATGTAATCAAAGGTGCATTTAGTAATTCTTCGATTTTATTAATTGTATCTTGTGTTTCTTTAAATAGAATTGGTGGTTGTTTAGGTGTTTTTTCCATATTTTATTATCCTGTTTTTAGTAATTGTTTATAAATTGTATTGTAAAATGATTATACCATTATGAATTAATATATCAAGTTTAATTTCCGGCAGACTCTAAAAATATAAAATAGCAAAGTCTGCCGGAAAAGTATTTTGTGAATTTTTATCTGTATGAATTTTCTGATTGTGTTAGAATGTTCAGCTTTTATTGTGCATATGTAAATGATAGTAAGGATAAGCCAAAAATGGGCGTTAAAATTCAAGCCGTTAAGGGAATGAATGATATTTTGCCAGTGGCAGATAAAGACAGTGTTTGGACAAGTGCCGACTGGTTGGCGTTTGAAGAAATTGCACACAAGTGGTTGAAACAATATGGCTATAAAAACATTCGCACGCCGATGATTGAACCCACAGGCTTGTTTGTGCGGTCAATCGGTACTGACACCGATGTGGTCGGCAAGGAAATGTACACATTTGACGACTATGGCGAGTCCTTGTCTTTGCGTCCCGAAGGCACTGCGTCTTGCTTGCGTGCGGTTGTGGAGCAT
>JAFWUA010000019.1 GCA_017518785.1 Neisseriaceae bacterium | reverse complement strand
GACATTTGCCGTGCATTTCAAAATGCAGTAGTTGATGTTTTATATCGCAAAGTCAAAGACGCACTCAAACACACAGGATTAGAACAATTGATTGTTGCCGGAGGAGTTGGGGCTAATATGGCATTACGTGCCAAATTAAAAACTCTAAATGCAAAAGTATTTTTCCCACAACAACAATGGTGTACTGACAACGGTGCTATGATAGCTTATGCCGCAGCCCAACATTTACAATCAGCACATAAAGCTGGTGGATTTACGGTAAAACCACGTTGGAATTTGGCTACTATTTGACCTATACTGCTTCCTATCCATAAGTTATGGATAATATCGACAATCTTTAATTAAACAATAGCTTACATTATCAACTTTTATACTACACAAATTTATGCGTGTAGATTTTGCTGCACTTTTTGGTGCATAAATTTGTATTTTCCTTGCAAAACATTTCTTAATCTTTTAGCATGTTGTGCTTTTTAGAGCAAAAATGATAAGGAAAAGTTAAAACCTTTGAGATCCCTGCAAAACTATTCATTCGTAAATTTCACGAAGTGAAAAGAAGAATCTCACAGTATGAGACTTCTGCAAAACTCGATTTTTTCTATTACTCGTCATTTTGAGTCGAAGCATTGAGCGTAGCGAAGTGGCAAGCGAAGAGTCTTTATAAACAATAAGTTAGATTCTTCATTTCACTTCGTGAAATTCAGAATGACGAGTTTTGCAGGAGTCTCCGTATGGTTTCAGGTGATAATTTTTCCTTTTGCTAACAATTAATAAACAACACTGCATTTAATAACAATTAGTTACCATATCAAAATGGATTTTATTCAAGATAGACGGATTATTTTATTTTTATCGTTATATTCGCTTTTTCCGGCAGTCTATTGTGCTACTTCTGATGATATGATTATTCGTCGTCAGCAGGAGCGTATTATTCAGCAGGAGAAGCATCAGCAGCGGTTGCAACAGCAAAACCTTCCGCAACGCGATGTTAAACCTATTTTTATGCAAAACGAGCACTCTCATACAGATACAGGTTTAGTATTGAATGAAAGCCCATGTTTTGTTATTGATGACATAGTATTAGTTGATGAGAATGGTGATACAAATCATAATGTTACAAAGTTTGACTTTGCATTAAAAAGTGCCAAAGCACAATCTAAATTTATCAAAGGAATGTGTTTAGGTGAAAAAAGTATTTCTCGCATAGTAGATTTAACCCAGAATAATATTATTTCCAAAGGTTTTACCACTACCCAAGTTGGTTTAATGCCACAAGATTTGAGTTCCGGCAGACTACAAATTACGGTTATTGCGGGAATGGTTGGTGAAATTAAATATAGTCATCGTCATTTATTAGATTTTAACAATGAGATACCGCTTAAAAGTGGGGATATTTTTAACTTACGCAAATTAGAAACTGGTTTAGAGAATTTGCAACGAATACCTACTGTTGATGTAGATATGAAAATTGCACCATCTGATATTGCCAATGCGAGTGATATTATAATTAATTACCGTAAAAAATTTCCGTTACGAGCGTCGTTTAACTTTGATGATTCCGGCAGTGAATCAACTGGTAAATATCAGGCGAGTAGTTCTATTTCATGGGATAATCCATTAGGTTTATCTGATTTATTTTATGCTTCTTACAATAGGGGTTTGGGTAAAAAAGACAAATTTATTGATTACAACAATCAGGCGACTAAAAGTAGCAGTGCCAATTGGGGGGTGCATTATTCTTTTCCTATTTATAGTTGGAATATTGGTGTAAATCACTCATTTTATCGTTATCATCAAGCAGTGGCAGGTTTTGCTGAAAACTATGATTACAATGGTGAGAGTTCGAATACTGATTTTAGTCTATCCAAAAACCTATATCGCGATGGTCGCCGTAAAACAGATGCGAGTATAAAATTATGGCAACGCAAATCTAAAAACTTTGTTGATGATGCAGAAATTGAAGTGCAACGTAAAAGCACTGCTGGATTAGGATTTGAAATACGTCATCGAGAATACATCAGCAATGCCATCATCAATTTAGGGTTATCCTACAAACGAGGTTTAGGGATTTTAGGTAGTAAAAGACCGCCGGAGGAAGCGTTTGGCGAAGGTACATCGAGAATGAAAATCATCAATGCAGATATATCGGCTTATATTCCATTTAACATAAAGAATCAAGCATTTGCATTTGACACATCGCTTCATTCTCAAATTAACAAAACACCTCTTTTAACCAATGATAAAATATCGATTGGTGGACGGAATACGGTACGTGGTTTTGATGGAGAAACCACATTAACTGCTGAAAAAGGTTTTTACTGGCAAAACAACCTATCCTACTCTTACCTTCCCAAACACCAAATTTACATTGGCTATGATTACGGATATGTATCAGGTGAAAGTAAAAAATATTTATTAGGTGATGAACTATCTGGTGCGGTTATAGGATTAAAGGGTAATATTAAAATTGGTGGGCAACTATACTATGACTTATTTGCAGGTAAGCCGATTAGTAAGCCGAATAATTATCCTACTCGTAAAACAGCGTTAGGATTTAACCTAAACTACAACTTTTAACGCTTTTAGGCAGAATAGATCCGACATAACGAAATATTAACAATTAAACCAAGCTAAATTTAAGAAAGACACTCAAAATGAACAGCCAATTATACAAAGTAATATATAGCAAAACCGCAGGTAGGTTTGTAGTTGTATCGGATATTGCTACTAATAATGGTAAGAGTAATGCCAATATTAATAGTAATATTCGTGCTCGTTCATTGGTATTAAATCTCAAAGAAATCGTTGTAAGTTTATTATTAATTGGTAGTCTTTCTGAAACTGTTTATGCTAAAAGTCAAATATTTGCGGATAGGAATGCCCCTAAAAACAACCAAGCACAGGTATTAAAAACAGCTAATGGCATAGCTCAAATCAATATTACAACTCCTACTAAACGTGGGGTTTCGATGAATCAGTATCGCCAATTTGATATTGATACGGAAGGTGCAGTACTTAATAATTCTCGTAAGGCGACTGAAACCAAATTGGGCGGTTGGATTTCTGGTAATCAAAATCTTAACAAGTCAGAAGCAAAAGTAATTGTAAATCAAGTAAATAGTAACAATCCATCGCAATTGAAAGGTTATATAGAAGTTGGGGGTAAGAAGGCAGAAGTTATAGTTGCCAATCCATCTGGTATATCGGTTGATGGTGGTGGATTTATCAATGCTTCAAAAGCTCAAATTATTTCCGGCAGTGTTCAATTTAATAATGATGAAGTAAAAGGTTTCAATGTACATAAACACAATAAAATAACTATTCAAAAAAATGGATTAGATGTATCGGATACGGAATATACACAAATTATATCGGCAGCTAATGAAATTAACGGTAAGATTTATGGTAAAAGTATAAAAGTTTCTGCTGTTACGGGTAATGTTGATAAAGATGGCAATAGTGAGAGTACGCAAAATGTCAGTGTAGATGTTAGCCATTTAGGTGGAATGTATGCTGGTAAAATCACGATGGTTGGCAATAAGAATGGCTTTGCGGTTAATAATGCGGGGCAGTTAATTGCCAATAGTCAAATCAATATAGATGCTGATGGTAATATTAATAATAAACCTACTGGAACAATTGCAGCCAAAGAGATTAAACTTAAAGCTAAAAACTTTAATAATCAAGGCAGAACCGAAGGTTCTGATAGCATTAGAACTGATTTAGGTGGTGATTTAAATAATTCCGGCAGTCTATCGTCTAATGGTAGCATTCTGATTAATGCTATTACTGGTTGGTTAAATAATTCTGGTACGATTAATAGTAATAAATTAATTGCCAATACGGCTAATTTTAATAATACTGGTATATTAAACATTGCCTCACTTTTAGATATGGTATTTAAGGGTGGATTAAATAATGCAGGCACAATCAGCAATAGTGGAGCGACAACGCTTCGTACCAATAGTGGTGATATAACTAATAGTGGTACAATCAAAAGCAGTCAATTAACTGCTTATACTGATAATCTTAACAATAGTGGTTTAATTGCGGCTACTAATCTAATTTCCACCTATCTTTCCGGCAGTCTTAATAACTCTGGTTTAATTAATAGTAACGGCACAACCAATATTAATGCAGCACATGGAGATATAAATAACAGTGGTGAAATTAATGGTAATCAAATTAACTTAACCACTCAAAATCTCAACAATGCTGAAAATGGCACAATCAACGCCCTATCCTACTTAAATGCTAATTTATCGGAACAACTTAACAATAGAGGTACAATTAATAGTAATGGTACATTTCAAATTAATGGTGCTACTGCTGAACTAAACAACACAGGGAATATCAATAGCAATAACTTAATTGCTAATATATACAACTTAAACAATTATGAGCAATTAAATATTAAGAGCAATTTACTTACCAACCTTTCCGGCAGACTTTATAATGAAGGAGAAATCAACAGCAATGGCATTGCAGAAATCAGAAGCACTAATGATATAGATAACATTGGTAGCATAATTAGTCAAGAGTTAAAAACCAATAGTAATAACATTAACAATCATGGTAGAATCAGCGTTATTGCTGCGATGGAAAGTAATATTGCGGGTAGTTTAAATAATCGAGGT
>JAFWUA010000001.1 GCA_017518785.1 Neisseriaceae bacterium | reverse complement strand
TTGGGTTTATACTTTAATTTTTATATTAATAAAATTCAATCCACAATTTTACGCAAATAACGATAATACTCATTATCAGATTTATATGATAAATTTTGCAATTGAGATTTATCAATCCAAGAATTAATATATACCAACTCTTCAATACAAGCTATATATTTATTATTACTTTTTTGAAAATTAGCAATATAATTAGTAGCATTTAATAATCCATCACAACTACCAGCATCAAACCAAGTAGCATTTTCTAATATTTTATAATTTAATAGTTTTTTATTATAATAATATTCATTAATAAAGCTAATTTCCTTTTCACCACGACTTGATGGCTGTATAGATTGTGCAATATCAACTACATTATTTGGGTAAAAATAAATTCCTATGACAGCATAATTTGAAGTAGGATTATTTGGTTTTTCTTCAATTGCAAGTATTTCTCCATTATCGTTCAAAGTTAATACTCCAAACAATTGTGGACTATCTACTTTGTAAGCAAAAATATGAGCATGGTTATTATTTTCGACTTCCATTCTACCTTGCATTAGTATTTCCGGCAGACTATCATCAATAAGAATATTATCCCCCAATACTAACATTACATTATCATTACCAATAAATTTTTTCCCTAAAATAAATGCTTCTGCAATTCCATTTGCACGTTTTTGAATACAATACGAAAACTTCATACCTAAACGCCTACCATCACCTAATAGACGGCGATAAAGACGTAAATCTTGTTTATTAGTAATTATCAAAACTTCACGAACACCTGCCATAATCAATAACGATAATGAATAATAAATCATAGGTTTATCAAAAACATGTAACAAATGTTTTGAAATAACTTTTGTGGTTGGGTATAAACGTGAACCACGACCTCCAGCTAATAAAATTCCTTTCATATAATTCCTTATTAAAAAAATGGACAGCCAAAAGACTGTCCCATCTTGATAAAGAAAAAATTATTTTGCTTTGCGTGCTGGTAATTTTTCTTTAATACGTGCAGCTTTACCAGTTAAACCACGTAAATAATACAATTTAGCACGGCGTACATCACCACGACGTTTTACATCAATTTTAGCAACACTTGGTGCATACAATTGGAAAGTACGTTCAACACCTTCGCCATTAGAAATTTTACGTACGATAAATGAACTATTCAAACCACGATTACGTCGTGAAATCACTACACCTTCGTATGCTTGCAAACGTTCACGGCTACCTTCTTTAAATTTCACCCAAACTGCAACAGTATCACCTGGTGCAAATTCAGGGATTTCTTTATTCAAACGGGCAATTTCTTCCTGTTCGAGTTCTTGGATAATTTTGCATTTATTGCTCATGTTTTTTCCTAATCTAATATGGACTAATCTCGTTGCTCTTCTTCATTTAAGAGTCGAGACTCCTGTGGGGTTAAAACATAACGCTCCCATAAATCGGGACGGCGTTCTCTTGTGCGAAGTAGCGATTGTTTTTTACGCCATTTCGCAATTTCGCCATGATTGCCCGAAAGCAATACTGGCGGTACTTCTAAACCATTAAATTCTGTCGGTCGAGTGTAATGCGGACAATCCAATAAACCATCGCAAAACGAATCTTCCAGTGCAGATTGTTCATCACCTAACACTCCAGCACGATGACGCAATAGTGCATCTATCAATACCATAGCAGGTAATTCTCCACCACTAACCACAAAATCGCCAATTGAAATTTCTTCAATATCATTAGCAAGCATGATGCGTTCATCAATACCTTCGTAGCGACCACATAATAAAATCAAACTATCACGTTTAGATAATTCAATAGTTTTTTCATGAGTCAGTGGTAATCCTTGCGGACTTAAATAAATCACACGTTTATCATCAACGCATGATATGGCTTGATTAATTGCCCCTTGAATTGGAGGAGCTTGCATAATCATGCCAGGTCCACCTCCAAAAGGACGTTCATCAATATAACCTAAACGATTATCAGCAAAATCTCTTGGATTTATACAAGACAATTGCCACAAACCATTTTTTGCTGCCCTACCCGTTACACCGTATTCGGTTAAGGCAGTAAACATTTCAGCAAACAAAGTGATAACTTGAATTAGCATTTCAAGTTAAATAATCCGTCTGCCAATCTGCAATCAAGATTTTATCCTGTTGCGATACTGAAATAATGTACTTTTCAACAAATGGAATTAACATCATCTGCCCATCTTCACTACGCACCATTAGAATATCATGAGCACCGCTTTCCATTAAATTTTCCACTATTCCCAATTGTATGCCAGATGGATTTTTTACCACCATGCCAACTAAATCGACCCAGTAATATTCACCCTCATCAGTTTCGGCAAAACTTGAACGAAGAACCGCAACTGTCATGCCTCGCAACAACTCGGCAGCATTACGGTCATCAATCCCAACTAATTTTGCTTGAAAACCATCTGGTGCGACTTTCCCTGATTCGGGAGTATATTCTTGCCATTTCCCATCTTTGCCGAGAAACCAACTCTCATAATCCATCAGACCATCGGCAAACTCTGTATCAGCTTTGATTTTTATCCAGCCTTTAATACCGGTTGCCCCACGCACATAACCCATAGGGACAAAATCTTCCTTCTGATACATAGAAACTAAATCCGAGAGAAATTTATTTAACGAGCCGAATGTTTACGAAATTAGCAGTTAATTAAGCTGTTTTTAACAACTTATTAACAGCTTCACTAACCTGTGCCCCTTGACCTAACCAATAGTTCAAGCGTTCACTATCGATACGAAAACGTTCTTGTTTTTCGTTAGCAATTGGATTATGAAAACCAATGCGTTCAATAAAGCGACCATCGCGGCGAGAACGAGAGTCAGTTACTACAACATTAAAAAACGGACGTTTCTTGGAACCGCCGCGTGCAAAACGAATTACAACCATTGTAATTAATCCTCGATTTGTTTAAGTATTCAATTTTTGGTAAATCGGCTATTTTAATAAAAAATCACACACAATTGCAAGACGTAATTTACAAATATTGACGAGATTATAAGGTTAATTATTTTGTGAAATATAACACTCACTTAGTCTGCCGGAAACAAAATAAATTCTAAAATCGAATATCAAAACACATATTTCTCATCTTTCCACCAGACTTTACTTATAGAACTTTATAGACAATAGCTCTTGCATCACAACTTATCTTTGGGGTATGTTTCACCTCTTTACTAAAAATCATTTAAACATTATGAACACCCACACTGATTACCTACAAAAAATCCTAACAGCATCTGTGTATGATGTTGCGATTGAAACTCCATTAGAACGTGCAAATAATCTATCCAAACGGCTAAACAATAACGTATTTATTAAACGCGAAGATTTGCAACCAGTATTCTCCTTCAAACTGCGTGGTGCTTATAACAAGATGGCACAACTCACCGATGAAGAATTATCACGAGGTGTAATCACAGCCTCTGCCGGAAACCATGCACAAGGAGTAGCATTAAGTGCTAAAAAATTAGGCTGCAAGGCAATTATTGTAATGCCCAAAACTACACCGCAAATCAAAATAGATGCAGTAAAAAATCTTGGAGGCGAAGTAGTATTAGCTGGTGAATCATTTAATGATGCTTACGACCATGCCAAAGAATTAGTTGAACAAAAAAACATGATATACATTCCGCCGTTCAACGATCCATACGTAATCGCCGGACAAGGCACAATTGGCATGGAAATCACCCGCCAACACCCACGCAAAATCGATGCAATCTTCGTACAAATCGGCGGTGGCGGTTTGGCAGCAGGCGTTGCGGCATATATCAAAAATGTTCGACCAGATATTAAAGTAATTGGTGTTCAAACCAATGATTCTGATGATATGCGTCAATCTATCGCTGCCGGAAAAATTATCACATTAGATGAAGTAGGTTTATTTTCAGATGGAACCGCAGTTAAAAAGGTTGGTGGCGAAACATTTGCCCTATGTCGTGATTTATTAGATGAAATTATCACAGTTAATACCGATGCAGTTTGTTCTGCCATCAAAGATATTTTTGATGATACACGCAGTATTACTGAACCTGCTGGTGCATTAAGTTTAGCAGGACTAAAAGCGTATGTTACTCGTGAAAACGCACAAAACCAAACGCTTATTGCCATTGCCAGTGGTGCTAATATCAACTTCCATCGCCTACGCCACGTATCGGAACGTACTGAATTATCCGAACATCGCGAAGCGATTTTTGCAGTAACTATTCCAGAACAACCTGGTAGCTTCTTAAAATTTATTGAATTATTGGGAGATCGCAATATCACTGAATTTAACTATCGTTATGGTGATGATAAAAACGCACATATCTTTGTAGGAATGCAAACCTCCGGCGAAAAAGACATGGCACAAATTGAAGCAAATTTAAAACAAGCCGGTCTGCCAACCCTAAACCTAACCGATGACGAAATGGCAAAATTACATATTCGCCACATGGTAGGCGGTAGAACACATAAAATTCCCAATGAACGCGTATTTAGTGCACAATTTCCAGAACACCCTGGTGCCCTACCGCGTTTTTTACGTGCAATGAAATCACGTTGGAACATCACCTTATTCCACTACCGCAATCACGGTGCGGATTATGGACGAATTTTAGTTGGAATTTACGTTCCGGCAGACGATGAAGAAGCCTTCCAAGAATTTTTAGCACATGTAGGCTACACATTCCACGAACATTCTAATAATCCTGCATATCGACTATTTTTGGGTGCAGAATCCGATAAATAATCACATATAAGTCTGCCGGAAAATACTTACTAACTTTTCCGGCAGACTCTAAACTAACATACTCAATAGCGAAAACTTTCCCATCTATCCCAAATTGAAATTTTTGCAAAAATCTTCATTTTGAATTTGCGTAGAGAATCCAACTAAACCTATCATTTAACATAAATATTATTAGCTAACAGAAGTACCATGCAAAACTCAAATTTTTAAATGCAGCACCGCATAGTGAGTAAAGTTACACTTCAAACTATCATTCGCTCGATAGTGATAAATAAAAAAGTTGGGAGCTGATGTAGATTAGCCCCAAAAATTATTACAAAGAGACTCCTGCAAAACTCGATTTTTTCTATTACTCGTCATCCTGAGCGTAGTGAATAATCTTTATAAACAATAAGTTAGATTCTTCATTTCACTTCGTGAAATTCATCAATGACGAGTTTTGCAGTAGTCTCACAAATACAAAAAATTAATCATTACATTGTTTTTGTGGATTAGAGCGAAGCACTACCCACTTACAAGTGGTTTAAATTTTAGATTTTTTCAGAGGATTTCTGCTACTCAAAATAACGATTGTAAAACTCTTATGAATAGCAAAAGTTTCAAATCCCCAAATCATTAAACCATAAAAAACCTCTCTTTAAATCAAGAGAGGTTTTATAAATCTAATCTATGGTGAAAATTATTTCGCTTTGGGATTTTGCACCCAAGATTTACACCAACCATTAGCTTCAACTACACCACAAGTTTTCATCATCTTGCAGGTGCCATCTGAATCATATTGCAAACAGTTTTTGCAAGTTTGAGTAGCTGCGTGTTTTGGATATTTTTTACCATCAACTTTGGTAGTATCAGTAACATAATCCAAAGCCTTTGCAATCTTGTTATCAGGACTGCATTTATCAGCAGCCATTGCTTTACTTCCCAACAAAGTTACAGCAGCTGCAGCAGGAACAACTTGGAATAAAAAGGTTCTACGTGTTGTCATGGTTTGATTCCTTCAATTAGTAGTTATTTTCTGTACAGTACAAATCATAACAATTTATACCGCACACCGTGCCGATTTAATCAGCGTGCATATCCTAACATAATAATTTTTACGCTTCAAACATATTATTGGATATAAAAAATTGATAAAAATCAAATAAATTAATAAAAATAATCAAAATATATTTATTGATACTCAATATCAATAATAATGAATATCTATCCAAGTGAAATATAAAGAATATATAAATAAAATATCATAATATTTTATTTATTAAATTATCAGCAAACAATAACAATCATATAATCACAATAAAACCTTATTGATACTTAAAATCAATTGCGATAAATAATTTCATCAATAAATTAATTTATAACTATATGTTTTTACATTTAAATTTACCAATAAGTAACATTTAATAAAATATTTTTAGTAAAAATAATCAATAACGACTCTGAAACATTTGCAAAACTCGTCATTTGTAACATTGAGCGAAGCGAAATGTAAGAATCTAATTGTTTGTTAAATAAACAGATTCTTCACACACTATTCGCTTCGTTCAGGGCGACAAGTCGGTTTTAGAATGAGGAAAAAGTGGGTTTTGCAAAAGTTTCAGTCTGAAATTCCTGCAAAACCTAATTTTTCAGCATTCCTTATTCGTAAGCGTTGCTACGAATCTCTATAAAACAAATAATTAAATTCTTCACTTTCCTGAAAGAGGTTCAGAATGACGATTTTTGCATGAGTTTCAGTCTGCCGGAAAAGAAACAAAACTTTTCTGGCATA
>JAFWUA010000018.1 GCA_017518785.1 Neisseriaceae bacterium | reverse complement strand
TCGTCCCCTTCACGGATATGACCGTACTCACCTAACACCACTGCACCGACAAAGTCGCGTTCCAAGTTCATCGCCAAACCGAATGTGTTGCCAGGGAATTCAATCATCTCACCCTGCATTACGTCAGATAGACCGTGAATACGGACAATACCATCGGTTACAGACATTACTGTACCACGTGTACGCACCTCTGAATTGTCTGATAGATGCTCAATCTTTTCGCGAATAAGATCGCTAATCTCTGCAGGATTAAGCTGCATGAAAATCTCCTAATTTGTTACTGCCGCATATAGGGCGTTCAATTTGTTTTGCACGGACATATCCAATACTTGATCGCCAAATTCAATTTTGATTCCACCAATCAAGTTAGGATCAACTTCTACGCGAACTTGCAATTTAGTACGCAAACGTTTTTCTACAACTGACACTAATTGCGAACATTCTTCATCTGACATAGGAAACGCACTGTATATTACTGCTTGTTGCGTTTGCTCTTCTGACAGCATAAACTCCCGATACTGCTCATAAATAGCAGGTAGAAGTGATAAGCGATTGTTTTCAGACAAAACAAAAACAAAATTGTGTAAACGTTTATCAAACATTCTCTCCGAAGATAGAATTAATTTGAGTAAAACATCTGCACGCTGTGTTGCATTTAGTTCTGGTTGAGCAAGTGCTTTGGCAACCTTTGGTTCAGATACTACTTTTGCCATCAGTGCTAAATTATTGCCCCAAACGCCAACTTGATCATATTGTTGTGCCAAACCATAAATGGCTTTAGCATAGGGTCGTGCAACGGTTGCAAATTCAGCCATGAATTACAACTCCTGTTTCAAGGCACCTAAAAGTTCAGCATGCTGATTGGCATCAACTTCACGACGCAAAATTTGCTCTGCACCTTTTATTGCAAGCAAACCTACTTGACTACGTAATTCTTCACGAGCACGGTTGGCTTCTTGTGCCACATCTGCTCGTGCTTGTGCCAATATCTTGGCAGCTTCGTCTGATGCTTGCTGTTTGGCTGCTTCCATAATTTCTGCCGCACGTTTATCGGCATTAGCAACCATTTCTGCTACTTGCTGACGACCTTCTGCCAAAATTGCTGCAACACGCTTCTCTGCCTGTTCAAAATCACTCTTGCCTCGTTCAGCTGCTGCCAAACCTTCGGCAATCTTGCTCGCACGTTCATCTAATGCTTTTATCATTGGTGGCCAAATGAACTTCATTGTGAACCATACCAAGATAGCAAACACTAAAAGCTGTGCAAATAAACTTGCATTGATATTCACGGTATCACCTATCGTTGTTCGTTAATCGATAAATACCTTATCTCGCTTTACTGAAATGGATTTGCAAATGCGAACAACAGTGCGATACCTACACCAATCAAGAATGCAGCATCAATCAAACCTGCAATAATAAATAGCTTAACTTGCAATGAGCCCATTAATTCAGGTTGGCGAGCAGAAGATTCCAAGTATTTAGAACCTAAAATACCAATACCCAAAGCAGCACCCAACGCACCTAAACCAACAATCAAGCCACAACCTACGGCGATCAAACCACCAATTCCCATGTTTAACTCCTTAACAAAGTGGGTTTACAATTAAACAAAATACGATACAAATCGAATAACCAATCTAATTAAATGTCTAAAATATTTCCATGAGACACTCAATTAAATAACCTTACCATTAATGCGAATCATGTGCCTGTCCGACATATACCAATGCCAATGTCATAAAGATAAATGCTTGCAAGATGATAATCAGAATATGGAAAATTGCCCATACCGCACCCGCAAAAATATGGCATAGATACAAGATTGGATCTAAAAACCCAACAGAACCCTTCGCCATCCATGCACCACCTAACATAGCAATCAGCATAAACACCAACTCGCCCGCATACATATTGCCAAACAACCGCAAGCCGTGCGATACAGTTTTAGCTACAAACTCAATGATATTCAGTAATAAATTTGGAATCCACAACAGAGGATTTTTACCAAAAGGTGCAGTGAGCATTTCGTGCATCCAGCCACCAAACCCTTTAATTTTTACGTTGTAGAACAAACACAAACCAAGAACACCAATAGCTAATGCCAATGGAGTGTTAATATCAGCAGTTGGCACAACACGCAAATAAGCGTGATGATTGCCTGTAACATGCTGCCAAATCCATGGCAATAAATCGACTGGTAACAAATCCATTGCATTCATCAGAAAAATCCAGACAAATAAAGTCAATGCCAATGGCGAAAGTAATTTACGCGATTGTGCATTGTGAATGATGTCTTTACTGGATTTATCCACAAATTCTATAAGTATTTCTACTGCTGCAAGAAATCGAGTCGGTACTCCCGAAGTCGCTTTTTTCGCCGCACGCCACAAGAAAAAACAACCCAACGCTCCTAATACAATAGAGAGAATAAGGCTATCTAAATTGATGTAGTTAAAATCAATAATAACTTTTTGCGGAACTTCAGGGTTACTCATATGAACCAAGTGATGTTTGATGTATTCCGCGGCTGCACTTCCGCCCTGTTCTGTCGCCATGATGCCTCATTTATTTTTTTCAATGGTAAAAAAAACGCTGTACACGGTAGCCAATAAACCTAAAAAAAATGGTATCCACTGCAATGATGGGTAAAATTTAAATGAACACACCATTAACAGTACCGCCAACAGCAATTTACACATTTGTGCATAAAAAAATGCGATTGTGCCAATCACCGCACTTTTTCCGGTAGCAAGGAAAATAGTAAGCGATACGACAGTGGGAACTAAATAGGATATTCCACCTAAAAATGCCGAGAACAAAGCCTCAAACCCCCAAAAAGCCATGATAATACAAACAGTTATCACGGAAAAAATTTGAGCTAAAATCAACTTCCTCACGGCAATGTTATACAACTACTTAATTTAGTAAAACCGCCAAACTATAAGTGAAATTACATCTTATGTCAAGCAAGTACAAAGTATGCATGGTGGAATATATTTGTAATTATTTGATTTTAATTTTATTTTTATCTTTAAATACGAGAGGGTATTGTCTGTGATTTTTTGTGTATTTCAACAGTATTCCGATATTTTTAGTAGTGGCGTAATCGCAAGTGATTTTTTAAAAATATAATTTAATTTCAATTGATTATATTAAATTGCATCTTTATATTTTTCCGGCAGACTTATTTGTAATTTACACTAACAACATGATTTATAAAAATAAATTATTGTAAAATTCGTTATTTTGAAACTCCTGCAAAACCTACTAATTTAAAAATGGAACGCCGTAGGGTGGGTTTTCAACCCACCAACTCGACCGACAGGTCGAGATAAAAATAATTAAAATTCAAATACTTGTAATTATTAACATTTTGGTAGTTCTTTCGACCCACCTTACGGCAGGTTGAATTTTTTCATTCATAGTTAGGTTTTGCAGGGGTTTCTATTTATCAGAGACTCCTGCAAAACTCGTCATTCTGAATTTCACGAAGTGAAATGAAGAATCTAACTTATTGTTTATAAAGATTCTTAGCTACACACAGAATGACGAGTAATAGAAAAAACCGAGTTTTGCAGTAGTTTCTATCAAGTACACCACAACAAAAAGAAGAATATAATAGTTTGTTTAATAAAGTTATTTTTAGCATAACAACGAATCACAAGTGTAAAAAACTGGTTTTACAAATGATTTTTAAGTTATGAATAATTTCAATAACATCATGATAACACTGGTATTTTTATTCTAAATCATCAAAATTGTTACAGTTAAACCTCTTTTTAAACATCACCTCTTGATAAATAATTAAACTCAATAAATCAGCATAACTCTTTGTTTATTTTATATATTTTATATACAATTTCAGGATATGGTTTAAAAATTTCATTTATCATAAATCCCCATCAAGTCTGATAATTTGTTAGAATCAACGGAATTTTTTATGGAGTTTTCATCAATGGGAGATGTGCAACGGCTTATAGCAGATGGTTTATCTTCGCTTAATTTATCTTTATCTAATCAGCAACAGAGTTGCTTGTTGGAGTATGTTTCATTACTATCCAAATGGAATAACACTTACAATTTGACTGCATTGCGTGATGATACGCAGATAGTAAGTCATCATATTTTGGATAGTTTGACATTGACTTTTTTTATGGATTCAACTCACACCTTGTTAGATGTTGGTTCCGGCGGAGGTATGCCTGGTATTCCTGTTGCGATTGTACGTCCTGATGTACAGGTTACTGTTTTAGATGCAAATAGCAAAAAGACTTCTTTTTTACAGCAGACAGTTATTGAATTGGGTTTGAATAATGTTACGGTTGTAAATGAAAGGGTTGAGTCATGGCAATCTTCTCGATTCGATACGATTACTTCACGTGCATTCGCACAATTGGGAGATTTTGTAAGAATGACAGAGCATTTAATTCTCAATAATGGAATTTGGCTTGCAATGAAAGGGGTTTATCCTTATGAGGAAATCATGAGTCTGCCGGAAAATATTAAGGTTGATACAGTACATTCTGTGAATGTTCCAAATCTTGATGCTCAACGTCATATTGTTGTTATGACACATAAAAAGGAATAGCACTATGGCTTATGTTATTGCGATAGCCAATCAAAAAGGCGGTGTTGGCAAGACTACAACCGCAGTTAACTTGGCAGCATCATTAGCTCATTATGAGAAGAAAGTTCTATTGATTGATTTGGATCCACAGGGCAATGCTTCCACAGGAAGTGGAATTAATAAGGGCAGTGTCAAGTTGGGAACTTATCAAGTTTTACTTGATGAGACAGATATTGCATCAGCAATAATTCATTCCGACAGTGGAAATTTTGATGTATTGGCTGCCAATCGCTCTCTCGCAGGCGCAGAGGTTGAATTAGTGCAAGAAATAGCTCGCGAAATGCGTTTGCGAAACGCTATACAAACTATTCGCGATGACTACGATTATATTATCATTGATTGCCCTCCAACTTTAACCTTACTTACCATCAATGGATTAGTTGCGGCAGATGGCTTGTTAATCCCAATGATATGCGAATATTATGCTTTGGAAGGTTTATCTGATTTAATTGCAACTATGCGTAAAATTCGCCAAAGTGGATTAAATCCTAATTTGGAAATTTTGGGTGTATTACGCACTTTATACGATAGTAGAAGTAATTTATCCGCAGGCGTATCTGAACAATTGGAACAGCATTTTGGTGAATATTTGTTTAAGACTGATATTCCACGTAATATTCGTTTAGCCGAAGCTCCGAGTCATGGTATGCCAGCATTGGCGTACGATGCACGTGCCAAAGGTACAGAAGCGTATCTTGCTTTGGCACAAGAAATACAACAAAGAATAGATAAGAAAGTAAAAAAATGACAAAAAAAATTAAGGGATTAGGTAAAGGTTTAGATTCTTTACTTTCATCTGGAATAGATAATATTGGCAATGGCGACAGATTATCGGTTTTGCCAATCGATAAGATTGAACCAGGTCGCTATCAACCACGTTCACAAATGGACGATGACTCCCTGCAAGAATTAGCAGATTCGATAAAGATTCAAGGTGTTATTCAACCTGTAATTGTAAGAGAATCAGGATTGGATAATTATGAGTTGATTGCAGGTGAGAGACGTTGGCGTGCTGCACAATTAGCTGAATTTTCAGAAATCCCAGCAATTATCAAAAGCATCAGCGATGAAAATGCTTTGGCAATTGGTTTAATTGAAAATATCCAACGTCAAGACCTCAATCCAATTGAAGAAGCGTATGGTTTGAAAAGGTTAATCGATGAATTTGGTTTAACCCATGAAAGAATTGCCGAAGTAATTGGACGCAGTCGCAGTAGCATTTCTAACACTTTGAGATTATTAAGTCTGCCGGAAAAGGTAAGGGATTTACTATATACACGTAATTTGGAGATGGGTCATGCTCGTGCCTTAATTACCCTGCCGGAAAGCTTACAGGTAGAATTGGCACAAAATGCAGTGAAAAACGGTTGGTCAGTACGTGAAATTGAACGCCGTGCTTCTTCCATTAATCAATCATCACCCAAAGCATCTGCTGTTCGTAGCATAGATGATGGTGTTTCACAATTACAAAACAAATTATCTTCATCTTTGGGAATGAAAGTGTCCTTGCATTATAACAGTAGCGGACGCGGCAAAATATCATTTAATTTCTCAACGCTTGATGAATTAGATTATCTTTTGAAAAAATTGGATTGCAATGAAGATTAATTATTTGATTTTTTATTAACATATTTTTCCGGCAGACTATAATTGATACAATTTTTAATATTATAGACTTGATATAAAAACAAATAGGCAGATAATTCTATGACTAAAAAAATATCATTTATTACTTTAACGTATACTTTATTGTTTTTGAATGCTTGCACTACTGTACAGCAGTCAACTGATGAATACTCACCACAAATTCCTGAAACCCAAGACGGCTATTATAGAGTTAAACGTGGTGATAATTTATATCGCATTGGTTTACGTTTTAATCAAAATGTAAATACATTAAAAAAATGGAATAATTTGCCTAATGAAAATCAATTAAAAGAAGGTCAATTATTACGAGTAGCCTCGCCAAATGCCACAACAAGAAAAAATATACAAACTCAAAAAAACACTAATATTTCAAATGCTACCAATAATCAAACTACAACAACAAGCACTTCTAATTACCAAGAATTTATCTGGCCGGCACGCGGAACAACTATCACTAATTTTGACGGCAAAAATAATAAAGGTATCGATATTTCCGGCAGTGTTGGCGATCCAATTGTTGCAGTTGCTGATGGTGAAGTGATTTATGTTGGCGAAGAAGTGAAAGGTTATGGTAAATTGATTTTGATTAAACATGCTAACCGCATATTAAGCACATACGCACATAATAATCGCATGTTGGTTCAAGTTGGGCAAAAAGTTAAACAGGGTGAGAAAATTGCTGAAATGGGACGTTTGCCTAATGGAGATGTAGCCCTGCATTTTGAATTACGCCGTGATAGCTTGGCAATCAATCCTGTTAATTATCTTAATGGAAGATAACTCCTTGATACTCTTGCAAAACTCGTCATTCTGAATTTCACAAAGTGAAATGAAGAATCTAACTTATTTTTATAAAGATTCTTCGCTACACTCAGAATGACGAGTAATAGGAAAAATCGAGTTTTGCAGGAGTCTCTCTTTGTTAGAACAACAAAAGATTCCTGCAAAACAGGAATATTTTGTTTTCAATATCGCCACTTTCATCGTAAATGACAAAATTCAGGACAAAAATCTTTCAAAATCTTAGCCCCCAATTACTATATCAAACAAAGCCTGTTTTTTTATCATCAAAAAGCATAGTTAACGCATCATTCAACATACCAAACACTAAACTAAATCATGCATCTATTGCAATCGATGACTGATAATTCCAGCTATTAATTTTGATTAAGATAAATTAATGGAAAGATAGTCGATATTTTTCTATCATCCCCATTTACAAGAGATAATTGAATCATTTCTATATTTTTTACTTTTTCACTACCAAAAATTACATAGTAATACTTCTCACCTATATTATCAAAATCATAAATGTTTTTATCTATATTAATAAAACCATCTCCATTTTTTAGATGAATATGAATATTTAAAGTAGCATCACCATTGTCCATAAAATCTATAATGTTTTTATCAAATTCTAAAATTAAATTTCTACTATATCTAAAAGGAACAGGAGCATGATCATAAATACCGATACAAACAGAACGATACTTTTTAGAAAAAAATTCCACAATAAAATAAATAACTAATGTGGGTATGCCTGCAAATAATTAGTGCAATGAACATACTTATTAAAAACATTGCAAGAAAATCGCCAATATCTCTTCTAATTTCAGAAATTAAACCACTAAAAATAACAATGACAATATCCCCAATAAAGGATACTGAAACTGCTCCGAATATTGCACGGAACAATTTTAACCATATTCTTGGTTTTTGTTTTTCTTCTTCCACTATTAAATTATTTAAAATTATTATTTTCAGGCAAGCTAAAAGTATGAAGCAACCAACAGCACAGGCTACAACTTGTTGCCCACGCATTTACCCAACCCATAATAGTTTTTACGCAAATAACCAAGCAAATTGTTGTTTGCGTTTGTTTTCAAACGCTTTAATTTCGTTTGCGTGTTGTAATGTTAAGCCGATTTCGTCCAAGCCGTTTAATAAACAGTGTTTGCGATGCTCGGTAATGTCGAATGAAAACACTTCGCCACTTGGTGTAGTAACGGTTTGATTTTGCAGGTCAATTGTTAATTGATAGCCGTCTTGTGTGGCAACTTCGTTAAATAATTTATCGACAATTTCTTCGGACAGAACGATCGGCAAAAGCCCGTTTTTATAGCAATTATTAAAGAAAATATCGGCAAAAGACGGAGCGATAATCGCACGAAAGCCGTAATCGTCCAAAGCCCACGGAGCGTGTTCGCGTGAAGAACCACAGCCAAAATTTTTGCGGGTGAGCAAAATTTGTGCGTTTTTATACTGTGGCTGATTAAGCGAAAAATCAGGATTCAATGGGCGACGTGAATTATCCATACCCACTTCGCCCTTGTCTAAATAACGCCACTCGTCAAAACAATTCACACCAAAACCCGTGCGTTTAATCGATTTCAAAAATTGCTTGGGAATAATCGCGTCCGTATCCACATTGGAACGGTCAAGCGGTGCAACAATCGCCTTTAATGTGGTAAATGATTTCATGATTTCATGTTTTTTTGTATTCTTGATTAAGATTTATTACTGCCGGAATGCTAATACATTCCGGCAGACTATCGTTATTACATTTTATTTTGTACTTTATGAGCGGTATCTGTTACAGCTTGACCGCCAGCTTTCACATCTTGACCTACTCCTGCTACTGTATTGCAAGCAGTTAAGACAAAAAGAGTCGCGATAATTAACACAATTTTTTTCATAATGATTCACCTTTTATAAAATGAAAATGAATGTCTCAAACAACTAACCAACAGTTGCCACTTGTTATTTTACTTCATCAATTCTCTCACATCAACAAAATGCCCTGTAACCGCTGCGGCGGCTGCCATGGCGGGGCTGACTAAATGGGTTCTGCCGCCTGCTCCTTGTCTGCCCTCAAAGTTGCGGTTGGAAGTGGAAGCACAGTGTTCGCCTGCTTCCAAGCGGTCGGCGTTCATGGCTAAACACATGGAGCAACCTGGTTCTCGCCATTCAAAGCCTGCTTCGATAAAGATTTTGTCCAAGCCCTCCGCTTCTGCTTGTTTTTTCACCAAGCCCGAACCAGGTACAACTAATACACGATTAACGCTTGCCGCTTTTTTGCGTCCCTTTGCAACCGCCGCCGCTATGCGTAAGTCTTCTATGCGGCTGTTGGTGCAAGAGCCGATAAACACCACATCAACGGCAATTTCGTTCATCGGCGTACCTTGTGTTAAGCCCATATATTTTAATGCTCGCAACATACCCTCTTGTTTCACAGGGTCTTTTTCGTTTTCAGGATTAGGCACGCTGCCTGAAATGCCGACCACCATTTCGGGCGAAGTACCCCACGATACTTGCGGTTCAATCTCTTCGGCGTTGAATTGATACACTTTATCGAATACCGCACCGTCATCGGAATGCAGTGTTTTCCAGTATTCCACTGCCTTGTCCCACAATTCGCCTTTGGGAGCGAGTGGTTTATCTTTAAAGTAATCAATGGTTTTGTCATCAACCGCAACCAAGCCCATTCTGGCACCTGCTTCAATCGCCATATTGCACAGCGTCATTCTGCCCTCAACCGATAAATCGCGAATGGCTGTGCCACCAAACTCAATGCAATAGCCCGTGCCGCCTGCGGTGCCGATTTGTCCGATGATATACAAAGCCAAATCTTTGGCAGAAACCCATTCTTTCAGGCAGCCTGAAACTTCAATCAGCATGGTTTTGGATTTTTTGGCGGTAATGCACTGCGTTGCCATAGTATGTTCCACTTCGGAAGTGCCGATACCGTGAGCCAAAGCCCCCACTGCTCCGTGCGTAGAAGTGTGCGAGTCGCCGCAAACAACCGTCATACCAGGTAGCGTTGCACCTTGTTCGGGCCCCATGACATGCACAATGCCTTGCCCCAAATTTTTGAACGGAAAATAGGCTTTGGCACCAAATTCTTTAATATTTGCGTCCAAAGTATCGACTTGCAATTTAGAAATCGGGTCTTGAATGCCTTTGTCCCAGTCGTTTGTGGGCGTATTGTGGTCGGCAGTGGATACAATGCTGTCTTTCCGCCAAAGTTGCCGCCCCGCCATTTTTAAGCCCTCAAAAGCCTGCGGACTGGTTACTTCATGCACCAAATGACGGTCGATATACAACAGCACCGTGCCGTCTTCTTCCTGACGCACAATATGTGCGTTCCAAAGTTTTTCGTAT
>JAFWUA010000017.1 GCA_017518785.1 Neisseriaceae bacterium | reverse complement strand
GCTCCTATGATTTTAATAAAGAGGTCTGAATAATAACATAAAAATAATGTTGTCTGCAAAAATCCATAGTTTTTGTATAAATTTTTTATAAAAATTAATCTATTAAAATGATAGATGACTATTTTATCTTCAATAGAAATTATGAAATAATTATACAAATTTTACAATTTGATACAAAAAACTTTCCGGCAGACTATATAAGTAATATATATTACATAAGTCTGCTAAAACTCTTATTAATAAATTTCTTAATAAGAGTTTTGAATTTAGTTATTTATTAGAAATACTTAATATAATATTTATATATTTAATATCTTTCATTATAAAACATCTGATTACAACCAACCTTGTTCTGCAAATGATACAGCAAGATTAGGATTTACAATAAAGTGATCTAATAAGGTTATATCAAATAGTTTAAGAGCAGCTTTGAGTCGCACTGTGAAAATTCGGTCTTCATTTGAAGCCGTTGGTGAGCCAGCGGGGTGATTGTGAGCAATTATCATGGCAGCAGCGTGTTTGGCAAGTGCGATTTTAGCTACTTCACGAATATATACAGTGTGTTCTGATAAAGATCCGCGAGATAATTCTTCAATCGAAATAATGCGTTGTTGTCTATCTAATAAGATGGCTAACATTACTTCTACGCATTCACTGCCAATTGATAGGCGTAAATATTCTCCTAATGCTTTGGAATCACCAATTTGAGGGAGATTTTGCATTTCTTCTGCAAGAATACGCTTACCTGCTTCTCTAACTACGGCAAATTGGGTATAAGCAGAAATTCCTAAACCTTTATGGTTTTGCAATTGAGGCAAGCTAGCAGACAAAACTCCGCGTAAAGAACCGAAATCTTTTAATAAGCTACGTGCCAATGCCACAGCGTCCAAGCCATGAGTGCCCTTGCGTAACAAAATCGCTAACAGTTCAGCATCAGAGAGACTGCTAACTCCTTTATCTAATAGTTTTTCACGCGGACGCTCGTCTTTATTCCAGTCTTTAATTCCCACGTTGCTACCTATTGTTTCGTCATTTCTCGTTTGGAACTATCAAGATTAAATTCTTCAATAATGTTTAGATCCGCAGTGGATAAGGATAAATGATAATCTCTGTTAAATGGATTTAACATCAAAGTGATATTATGCTTTTTAACCAATCCTATAATTTTGCTTAATCCATCTCTAATCATTACAGTATTTTTATCTCTTTTGATAAATTGTTTTTCAGTAAAGGCAACTAAGTGAGGTACTTTGTTTACAAAGAGTATTTGAGGAATCGCTCTGTGGTTGGATAAATCAAGTTTATTTTTATCGAGTGGGAAAAACACTCCCACATCATTGATAATTGATTGATATACAACAGTAATTAAATATTCTCGAAGCTCGGTAGCACGCCTACCCGTACGTGCCAAATAAATTGCCTGTGTTAGGGCACTCATATTTTTCATAAAAACTCCTAAATTCCACTCAAACAAAGTCTGCCGGAAAGGTTAGTCATTGCTGTTTAATTGTGCCACAAAAATTTTATGTTTGTTTAAATCCTTGTGTAGCAGAAGTTTCACCATTATTAAAAACCAATATTTTTTCCGGCAGACGCAATGCTGATAGACGACAATTTTGAGAAGAAATCATAGCTTGATTCATACGACTCTTCCATAATGCACCAATGGAAAAATCCACACAGAAAATATTTTTCTTTTTACCTAACCATTGATTAGCATCTTCGCTAAAAAGAGATTTTTGTACATGCGAATTAGCATACCACTGTCGCCAATAATGTCCAATTATCACTGGGCAATCATCATTATATTCTTCCCACCAACGCTTACGAGTAACAAATCTCCAACGTCCTGCCGCATAAAAAGGTGTTTTAGCAAAGCATTCAGTACCACATGTTAGGGCACGCATGGGATTAGCTTCGCCATGATATAGGTCGTACTGCCCTATCGCTCTTAAATATGGCATGTCAAAATTTTCATCACGATGATGTTGATGATAAAATTCATGTTCTTCAATGTATTGTGAGTACCAAGCTTGATATTTTTCTGCTTGTTTGGCATTGGCACGAAAATTAGAAAATGCAGTTTTTGCATCAATATTACCTAAATTTTTAATGGTTTCAATATGATTACCAAGCCATGCAGCATGAATAATTCGTAGATTATTATTTTCCAACGCTATTGGCAATGTATTGATATAATTTATTATTTCGCACTTTTCCTTTTCGTTTGCAATTTTATATTGTACATATCGATGTTGTTCTCTAATTCTTTGTTTTTCAAAAAACCAACCCGAACCATCTTTTTGATCATTATTTAATAAATTAAGCTCGTGATTACCTAAAATTGCCAAAGCATTGCCACTATCGGTTAAACGGCGAATAGTCTCTACCACCGCAGGGCTATCGATGCCCCTATCAATAAAATCGCCAATAAATACTAAACGGCGATTTTCAGGATGCCAACCTTGATTGTCATACCCCAAATGTCGCAATAAATCACGCAACGCATCAATCTCGCCGTGAATATCTCCAACAATATCAATCGCAACATCTGGCAGATTTCTAATTAATGGTTGTGCCATATTTTTTCCTCTTGAAATCTGCCGGAAAGATTACAAACCTTTCCGGCAGAGTATTTTTAAATTAAAACGCATATTAAGTCTGAAACTCTTGCAAAACCTAACGTTTCATCATTCTTCATTCTACATCTGAAAGCAATGAGTGAGGGAGAATCTTTATAAAACCATACGATAAGACTCTTCATTTCACTTCGTGAAATTCGAAATAATAAGTTTTGCATGGGTTTCAGTCTGCCAAAAAACTTTAACAACTTATTAATATATTGTTTTAATTATAAACTACCACTACGTTTTAATTGCAAATAATGGTTAATAAGATTAGAGGTCAATTGCTCGGGCAATACATTTAGATGGGAAATATGTGATGCGGCAATTTGGGTTAAAACGCGTTGTTCTTCCTGAATATAATGTTGTGCCCCTAAATATGTTAATGCTTCATCATGATTATTGATGGTAGTATTAGCAATATCTTCAGCCGAAGTTTGACGTAAATTTACAAATAGTATGGGGTGATGGCGTGATAAGCGGATTAATTGATTAATCATGGCTTGATCGTTATCACAATCTAAATGAGTGAGAATAATTATCCATGCACGGCGTTTTTGTTGCTGAATTATGCGTTCGATGGCGTTTTCTAAATCAGCTGCTGCTGTTGTCGGTTCAATATCGTAAATCGTGTTGATTATTTTGCCAATTTGAGCAATTCCACTATGTGGTGGTAAAAAACGATCTTCATGAGAATTATAAGTCATAACTCCCACTGAATCTTCATGTTTGATTGCAGTGTAAGTTAGCAATAACATAGCTGTCATGGCATGGTCTAAATGAGTACGACTGCCGGAAACAATATCCATTTGCCGTGAACAATCCAATAAAAATACAATTTGTCTATCTCTTTCATCATGAAAGGTACGCACAATCGGTTTTCCTGTACGTGCTGTGGCTTTCCAGTGAATATGGCGAATGTCATCACCATTGGTAAACTCGCGTAATTGAAAAAAATCTTGCCCTTCTCCGCGTCTGCGATTTTTCTTAATGCCAATCATTTGTAACCAGCGATTAAAGCCATATAAATCACTGCCAAAAATATCTACAAAATCCGGTAAAACTTTTACTTCTACTTTTTCAGTCTGCCGGAAAGTTATCCACCATAATCCTAATTGCGATGGAATTGCCATATCCACTCCATCAAACATAGCAACGCCACGTCTATGTGCATTGGCTGTGTAGGTTATTTCTGTGGCATTCGGTGATGGTGGATTTAAGTCGATATTTATTTCTGGGGTTGGAGTTGTCCAATCTGGTGGTATGCGGTCTGCCAATTTCATTGGAATCGGCATACGTTGTTTGGGATTATTGGAACTAATCCGAAGTTTAATTGGAGTATCTCTTTCCAATACAATATGTTGTGGCAATATTCTCTCTATTTTTGCTGGCAAACGTTTATTGGAAAGCACAAAACGGTCTAACAAGCAAACAATGATAAATATCGCAAATATTATTGCAATTAAATTATTAAAAACATTCGCAAAATCTTCGTTATATAACCCTGTGATGCTACCTGCAAAAGCTACAAACAGAAAGACAGTTAATGCGATAAATAGTGGTTGACGCGGTTTCATTGACGGGGAGCTTCCACTTGTAGAAGAATTTCACGCAAAATATCATCAATATTTTGTCCAGATATTTCAGCTTCAACCGACAAACGAACACGATGACGAACTGTTGGTAACCACACTTTTTTCACATCGTCTGGTGTTACAAAGGTATTGCCTCGTATTAGTGCATTAGCACGTGCCCCATTGACTAACGCAATACCAGCACGCGGACCTGCTCCCACCGATAAACCATTATTATTACGCGTAGCAGTAGTTAACCGTACTGCATAATTAATAATGCCCTCATCACAAGTTATACGTGATGTGATTTTTTTCAGCTGCTCAATATGTTTGGGTGTTAATGCCTGTTTGCGTTCTACATTGTTTAACAAATCATTATTTTCAGTTGATGTAACTGCATTTACTAAACGAATTTCATCAGTTACCGTTGGATAATCCACTAAAATCTTGAACATAAATCGGTCTAATTGTGCTTCCGGCAGTGGGTAGGTTCCTTCTTGTTCGATTGGGTTTTGGGTTGCCAAAACCATAAATGGAGTCGGTACATTGTGAGTTTTACCGTCCAAAGTTACGGAATATTCCTGCATTACCTGTAAAAGTGCTGCCTGTGTTTTGGCTGGTGCACGGTTAATTTCATCGGCTAATAATAAATGAGTAAATACCGGTCCTTGTTGCAAGACGAAAGCCTGCTCTTTGCTATTAAACCAATAATTACCTGTAATATCAGACGGCATTAAATCAGGAGTAAATTGAATCCGATTAAATTGCCCAGAAAAACCTTGTGCCAAAGCACGCACTAACAAGGTTTTACCAGTACCCGGCACCCCTTCTAATAAAACGTGTCCGCCAGCTAACAAAGCTGTTATAACCTCATCAATAACACGATCTTGTCCAATCACAATTTTATTTAAATGCTGACGCAAGAAATTAACCGCATTACTTGCTTGTTGAAAAACTGCTTGAACATTGTTCTCTTGACTCATTTGGGTTTCCTTATACGTTGATAAGCACGTAGATAACGTAATAAATCTTTATGGTTAATCGTAGTTGGCAAAGGAGCTAACCACAGGGCTATATCCATTTTTGCCGCACCAGTTGATTGGTGAATTAGGTTAATTTGAGTATTGCGGTCTATATTGTCATAGCCTTGCAATTTTCTTTGCCATTCTTGCCACAGCTGTGTTTGCCATTGAGAAAGCAATTCATAAATACCATTACTTCTCCAAATCAATTGCCCCAAAGCAGATAAATATACCGACATTTGGCGAGTTTGACGATCATCATAATTCTTGCGTCCGCCCAAATGGGTAGCATGATAAGCAATTGTTGCTATTACAAAAAACAAAATAATTGTCATCAATAATGGGGCTTTTTTGAAAAGCTTGTACCACATTGGTTCTATTTCTTTTAATCTATCATCTTCGTGAATGTTATTGATAATATATATATGTTTTTTGCCTTGAGTGAGATAGGCTGCAAAATAGGCATTATCAAAGGAATTGATATTATCATTTATGTAATACCAACCGTACGGTCTTGGCTCGCGTGGATAGTTGAAAATTTTACCATTAATTAAACCTGTAACACTGCCGGAACCTTCTTTAATACGGACAATTTTCACCCCTTCTGCATTTTGAGCCGATGAAATAATTTTATCTTGAACACTTTTGGTAGAAATTACGCCACTGATAGTTGCTGGAATATAGATTGTTTCTTGGTTTTCCGGCAGAGTAAACGCTATAAGTCCATTAGCACATTCATTAAGTTTCTTATCTTCTTTTAATTCATCAAAATTATGCAACCTGCCGTACATACGAGTTAATTTTTCGTATTCAAGATAGCATCTTGCTTTCGTTTTAGGGTTTATATTTTCGTTTTTTTCCTGTTCTTCTTCTTTTTGGTGTTGTTTGAAAGAATCCTTTGCCAAACTAAAAGCATCATAACCATGCCCAACTTGATAGACAAGATGATTTCCGGCTCTCACCCATTGTTTCAAAGTTTCTGCTTGTTTTTTATTTAAATTATGTAAGTTATTGTTAGGTAAAACAAAAGCTATTGCGTTATTGCTATTTTTTGCTTTATTAGCAAAAGTATTAAATTCATGCACTATTTCCACTTTGGCATCTGGATTTTGTTTTTTCAAAAATTCAGACAGTGCATAAAATTCACTTACAGTATTGCGTTTTCTCTTTTCATCATCTTTCCAAATATACTCACGTTTAAGCTCGGTATTATCAAAATAAAAATAAACCGCAATCCCAAACAATAAAGCCACAACCGAAACAAAAATAATTAAACCACGACTCATTGTTGTTTCTCCTTGATCTTTATAGAAGAATTACGAATTAAATTGTCGTAGTCATTACATAATTGCAAAATCTCATCTTCATTAGCCTGAATATGAGCATAAGCAGATGCAATACGTATTTTAGTAAAACGTTCTGTTATTTCAGTTAAATGAATATGTTTGACTTGCACTAAATTTAGGATTTCCTGTTCAGTCATACTATCTCTTAAAGTAGCACGTTCTTGATGAATCAAATGCACCAATAAAGCTCTATATAACAATGAGATAGCAGCACGAGCATCGGTTTTAGCTAAATTTCTTGCAACATCTGTAAGGTTTTCCGGCAGACTTTCACGTCTAACGTCCATACCAAAAATGCGTTCAACCACTTGTGGTTTTTCATCTTCCACATTTGATTTGAATAACTGCAATTTCCAAATCAAATACAACGCCGCACCAAGAAAAGATATGATAAGAATAAACAATAATATATTCCCCAAAGATGGGGCATGAGAATACGATGCTCTGCTACCACCTGAACTTTTCCGTTTCCAAACACGACTATTTTGGGTTTCAATTCGTCCAAAAGGTTTGCTGCCAATGCTTTTTTGTCGTGTTTCTTCAACTTGAAGGCGATCTGGTGGAGTTTCGGCATTAGCAATATCACTTACTAATACACTGCCGGAAAATATCAATCCAATTAATATCGCTGTGGAAATATTTCGCAAACGTTCCGCTAATTGATTGAACACCAAACCAATATCCCAAGCTTCGGTTTCTGTTCTTACTTGTAAATACAGTGCAAAACACATGGCAACAAAAAACGGTTCCCAAAAAGACAGCACTAATACATACAATAAATTAAAAACATGCCAAATCCAATGATGGTCAGCACGTATAAACCAGTCTGCCAATGCTTCAATATATTTGTAATTAACTGGTTGTTTGGGCAAAAAGTTTTGACTTAAATCTTTAAACAAAATCCAGCTTAACAACAAAACACAGCCATATAACAAAATAGCTTCGAAATGTACTCCAAATAGCATTAACCAACTACTTGCAGAACCAGTGCGATAAGAGATTTGTTGCCTTCTTTTCCTGTGTCTTTCGCCAGATACTTTTTCTAATACGGTAATTGGCAAGATTATTGCTCGTTTAGTTGATAATCTTCTTAATAACAAATCACCGATAATACGATAGCGAAAACATAAACGCCACGTACTCTTAAGACTGCCGGAAAAACTTGGATTTTCCCCTAAAACCTGTTTGGATAATGCCAATACCAATCCTGCTTCAAATGCAGGTTTTAACCACCAAATCACAGTAAGCGACCAAGTAGGATTATCGAAAAAAATAATAGTTGATAAAACATACAAAGGTAATACGGCAATAAAATACAAAGCCATATAAAAAAACAAACGTTTCACAACCAAATGCACGCCTAAATCGAAACTTTCCCAAACTGAACGGCGGCGAAAACTAATCATATCTCGTGTAGAGTTATCCATTTTTACTCCCTACACGAAACAAATATATATAAACCCCAATCCAACAAAATATAGCGAAAAATATTTTTACCACAGGTGGAATCATACCCATAGAAGACCAAAACGCTTCAAAAAATGCAGCAATTACTAATAGAAAAAATGCAGCAGTAATCAATTTAGCGGCACTTTTTCCTTGAATTTTCAAAGCGTCCATACGTGAATAACCTTGCGGATCGATTAGAGATAGACCAATTCTTAAACCAGCCGCACCGGATAATACAATTCCAGTTAATTCAAAAGCACCATGCGTAGATAC
Organism: Neisseriaceae bacterium; assembly: GCA_017518785.1. Classification (GTDB taxonomy): domain Bacteria; phylum Pseudomonadota; class Gammaproteobacteria; order Burkholderiales; family Neisseriaceae; genus RGIG9985. The sequence continues at coordinate 5,032 of JAFWUA010000017.1, read as the reverse complement.
AAAACCAAAGAAAGCAGCTGCAACTTCCATATCGGCATGTAACATATGTCCAAATACCGAACCAATTACAAAACCATTGGAAAGCAAAATATAAAGCGTTCCAACTCCAAACAATAAACCACTTCCGGCAGTCTTAAACGCAATACCAATATTATTAAAAATATAAAAACCAAACATTGCCATATTTATACCAAAATCACGGTTTTCGCCATGTTTGGTTTGTTCAGCCAAATCTTCGTACATTTTATCCATCATAGATGTGTGCCACGTTCCTAATAAGCGTTCAGATAAATCAGGAAAAACCGCACAAAACAACATCATCACAAAAAACGGTACATAAAAAATCAAATGTGCCCAAATTACCATCTTCTTTTCAGCACGCACACTTACTGGCAAATCGCAACGTATCCACTGCATAAATTGCGAAAGTATAGAAGTGGTGGGACGATATAAAACGTGATGTGCTCGCTCAATTAAATGTTGCAAATCTTCGATTAAAGATGGCGAATAATTACGAGACGAAGCTTGTGCAACGTGTTGACAAACAATGCGATATTGACGTGCAAATTCCTGTGCATTAATTGATGGTCTATTTTTTTCAAAGGAAGTTACCACCTTCTCAAAATCATGCCAGAATTGTTCGTGTTGTTGTTCAAAAATATACTGTTTCACGATTGCCAACGCCCTCTTTCTCCCAACATGGATTTTGCCCATGATTTAATGGTATCAATACGCTGCATTTCAGGAACAGAAGTATCTTCCAAAAGATTATTGGCTAACTCTTGTGCTCTTTCCTGTGGCAATTTAGGAAGACGTTCAATAAATAGCATAATTGCCACACGTTCATTTTTAGACAAAGCAAGTGGGGGATTAATAGCACTCACATTTGCCAAGATTTTTTTATCTACCTTGTATTGCGATTTCACAACATAAACTACCATACTGCCGGAAATAATATCTCCACAACGCCTAAATTGTGGATTCAAAAACATACACACCATTCCACCAGCATAAGAAAACGGCAAAACATCAACTACACGCAATAAATTGCGAATCAATGATGCAGAAAATGTAATTTGAGAACCGTTGTCTTGCACTACACGTAAGCCTAATAATTTTTTTCCGGGAGTCTGTCCATTCCAGAAAGTTTCAAATAGTACTGGATATAGCCAATAAACTATAAATATAAAAATCAACCATATCCCAAAAATTACTTTTCCGGCAGTGTCCCCTGCACTGTATATAATCGTAACGAATGCCCACGACACCGCAATTACCAATAAAACACGAATGAAAAAATCCACCAAAAACGCTCTGGCACGCGAGACAACCCCTGCCGGACGTAGATTAATATCCGTAACTTCTGGTGTTCGAATGGTGTATAGAGTATCTAGATTCATTGGATATTTTTTATTCGATTGGAAAATGGCGTAAATAGTAGCAGAAAATTATTATGTTAGATAAGGATTTTATTAAATGATATTTTGCGGTAGGATTAGGACTTTTTTCAGCCAAAACAAACTATGAACGACATCTTAACACACATCAATCAACGCAAAGCAGAAGAAATAGCTGCACAACAAAAAAAAATAAATAAGACAGAAATGCGACAACGTGCCATTGATGCACAACCGCCTCGCAATTTTTTAGATGCAATCGTCAATAAGCACGCAAATAATCAAGTTGCAATTATCGCAGAAATTAAAAAGGCATCTCCTTCCAAAGGATTAATCCGCAAAAATTTTAATCCTGCCGAAATTGCAACTGCTTACGAAAAAGCTAATGCCGCTTGTATATCGGTACTGACCGATGAAGATTTCTTTCAAGGACATATTGATTTTATTGAAATTGTTAAACAAGCGTGTAATCTGCCGGTGTTGCGTAAAGATTTTATTATTGACCCATATCAGGTGTATCAAGCACGTGCATTTGGTGCAGATGCAATATTATTGATTGCATCATCACTATCGGCAGAGCAATTAATCGAATTAGAAACAATTGCCCATGAATTAAACATGTCAGTCTTGGTAGAACTTCACAATGAAGATGAATTGAAAAAATGCCAACAATTAACTTCTTCATTATTTGGAGTGAATAATCGCAATTTACATACATTTGAAGTTGATACCAACCAAACATTACGCTTATTACCGCTATTGAAAAACAAAATCGTAGTCTGCGAAAGTGGCATTAAAACTCACAATGACATTGTTATGATGAACAATCATGGGGTGCAAACCTTTTTAGTTGGTGAATCACTAATGCGACAAGAAAATGTTGAAAATGCACTACGTGTGCTATTAGGAATTAACAATTAACTGGAAATAAAAAACATGGCTATTATCATAAAAACCGCAGAAGAAATCGAAAAAATGCGTATAGCAGGTCGCTTGGCTGCTGAATTATTGGATTACATTACTCCATTTGTAAAAGTAGGTGTTACAACTGATGAACTTAACACCCTATGCCACAACTACCAAGTAAATGTACAACAAACTATTCCAGCACCACTAAATTATGGCAATCCGCCCTACCCTAAATCGATTTGCACATCGGTAAATCAGGTGATTTGTCACGGTATTCCAGATAGCAAACCATTGAAAAATGGTGATATTATCAATATTGATGTAACTGTGATTAAAGATGGTTTTCACGGTGATTCAAGCCGTATGTTTTGTGTGGGTAAAGTATCTCCAATTGCCCAACGTCTAATCGATGTAACTCATGAATGCATGATGAAGGGCATAGAGGCGGTGCGTCCTGGTGCTCATTTAGGAGACATTGGCTATGCAATTCAACAATATGCTGAAAACATGGGATATTCAGTAGTAAGAGAATTTTGCGGACATGGCATCGGACAACGTTTTCACGAAGAACCACAAGTTTTGCACTATGGACAAAAAGGCTGTGGTCCAAAACTAAAACCTGGCATGATTTTCACTATCGAACCCATGATTAATCAAGGAAAACGCCATTTAAAAATCCTCAATGACGGCTGGACAGCAGTAACCAAAGACCGTTCTTTATCTGCACAGTGGAAACACGAAGTTTTGGTTACCGAAGATGGTTGCGAAATTCTAACAATTAGCCCCATGACAGGTGAACCTTAAAATAAAAAGTCTGCCGGAAAGCCATATAAGAGACTACTGCAAAACTCGATTTTTTCTATTACTCGTCATTCTGAGAGTAGCGAAGAATCTTTATAAAAAATAAGTTAGATTCTTCATTTCACTTCGTGAAATTCAGAATGACGAGTTTTGCAAGAGTCTCTATAAATACTTTTCCGGCAGACTGATACATTTGCAAAACTGGTAGATATGAGTGCATTTCAAGGAGCAGTAGCACATAAAACAAAGACATAACAACAAGTTAGGCGAGTTTTCGAGCAACGCACAACGAAAAAATGTGCCACAGATGCCAGTTTTGCAAAGGTTTCAGACTTTTTATTGCCATTTAACTTCCTTACCTTAAAGTATAAAATTCATACAAAAATATCTGTTGCATTATTGCTACTTAAAACTTTACAAAACTTGTTGCTGAAACAAAAATCTAAACCTGTTGCATGAATATCCATTCTAAACCAAACATTGCAAAAATAACCTTTTGAATTTCAATATATTTTATCAGAAACACCACGCAAATGTTGTACAAAAATGTATACCATACAGAGACTCCTGCACTCGTCATTCTGAATTTCACGAAGTGAAATGAAGAATCTAACTTATTGTTTATAAAGATTCTTTGCTTGCCACTTCGCTACGCTCAATGCTTCGGTTCAGAATGACGAGTAATAGAAAAAATCGTGTTTTGCAGGAGTCTCATACAGCGTTACTTTTAAAAATTATTTTAGTTTTACAAGTGTTTCTTGATAACTTTACAAATCAAATCAACTACTAACTAATTTTATCAAAAATGATAAAAATCAATAATTAACAATCAATAAAAATAACAAAATATCATAACCTTATATAAAATAAACACCAAATAACCAATATCACAATCACTACTTATCAAGATAAACGGCAATTGATTTCAATATGTAGTTTTATTGAACCTTTATTTAAGTTATGCTATCATCGAAAAACCTAATCGGTACGATTGGGTGTTTTTAACCACTAACAATAACTATATGAGCATCAAGAGAAAGCATAATTGTTTTAAAAATTAAACATGTTTAGACGTACGAACTACATTAGCGTAGCAAAAAACAAGACGGTAGATTAATAGCAAGAGGTTACTATGGCATATTCATCTCCACATCTAATTAACTATCTATTCGATTCACAGGGGCAATGGGTTGCGTTTCGCAAAAAGAAACACGTCTTTGACCGTTATGGACGATGGATTGGTTGGACTCCTTGGATGGATAACGAAGTCGTTACCCCAGAAGGAGTATATTTAGGAACAATAACTTTTGGTAATCGTTTATACCGTCTTTCTCAAAGACAAGAAAGAGACGTTGTAGGAACAATAGACGTTCCAGAATTTCCAGGTACATTTCCTGAACCAAAATCACCAGGACGTGCAGTGTTATTGCCGTGGGCAAGTGATCTTGAATTTGTCTGGGACGATGATGATGATGACGATGATAATGAATCAGAAATAAACGGAAATTCAATTAATCATAGAAATTTTATCAGACGCAATATTGCAGATTTAGAGAAATTGGATTTATCCGATTTTGACGAACCAGCCGGAGGTGGATTTTCCACTTGGGATTACAGTGATGACGCTTCATCACAATTATCAACAAGTGTAGCTCAACAAAAAATAGAAGAACTGCAAAGTCTAATTGCAGCTCAAAAAGAAACAATCGACTATCAAAAAGACATTATCAAACAACTAAAAGAAGTTATCGAACAACAAAAAGAAATCATGCGACAACAAAAAGGCTTGTCTGCACCCAAAGAAACAAGCTATGAATCAAAACGCAATGCCGAAGTAAGACGTTTAGATGAGATTCGCCATCTTGAAGAAGCACGAAAACTTGAAGCTTCGAAAATCGCTGCTGAAAGAAAACGCATTGAGGAAG
>JAFWUA010000016.1 GCA_017518785.1 Neisseriaceae bacterium | reverse complement strand
GTATGACATTCCTTTTAGTTTTTTAGGTGTAGATTAAAGTTTCAAGTGCAAGGCGTTAAGTGTTTGCAAATTAAATATTAGTAGTAATATAGCATATTTAAACTCAATCATATATGATTGAGTACAGGCTTTACAAGCCTGTACTCATTAAAACGATTCTTGTATAGCAGGAATCATTTTATTCAGATTATTAACATAAGGAGTAGATTATGGCAAGCAAACGCCAAGATATTTTGGATTGGTTAAACATAAGAAGAAGACCTGAAATTCGCATTCAATACAAAAAATCACAAACAAAATTACCTTTGGGTACAAGTAAAATTGGTGGTTGTCCTGATGTGCCTTGTGATTTTGTTTGGCCACGTGTGAAGGGTGGTTTGGATAGTGGTTTTGATGTGTCAAATATGAGTGCCCCTAAAATGGAAGATATTTTGCCAGGTGCAGATGCTATAAGCTATGAAGAGTATCGAGCTATGAGGTGGGCAAAATTAGAAGAACGTCAAAAACAAGATCCAAATTATCAATTACCACAAGGAGAAAAATTGCAGATATTTGAGCAGGTAACCAAACAAGGTTGGGAGGGCGTGCAAGCATCAAAATTATTGTTTGGCAATATGTTTAATAGTCTTTCCGATCAAGATTGGCAAGATGCTTTCAAGATAGATCCAAAAGATGTAGAACGAGCAAAAGCTATGCGTCCTTTATCGTTTATGGCTCAAATTGATTTGGCAGAAGTTAGCAGTTTTGATAAAGAAAATCTTTTGCCCAAAGCAGGGCGTTTATTGTTTTTTTATGATTATGAAGCATGTGCTGATGATAAAGATGCTGGTCGAGTGTTTTATTTCCCACCTGAAACAACTTTGGTTCAAATGCCAATTCCTGATGATATGGAAGAAATGTGCGTTATTCCTGAATTGCAATTGTCATTTTCTGCTAATAGTAATGTACCTGGTCATGATCGTGCATGTGAATATTTCGATGATTTATATGATGTTTTGAGCGAAGATGATTTTGATAAATTATGGCAAGAAGCCAGAGATGGCTATACGGTAAAACTATTGGGTTATTCCGATGCAATTCAAGGCGAAATGGAGGAGGAATGTGAAATAAAATCAAAAGGTTTTGATTTTGATGATTATAATAATAATAAAGATGTTAAAGCAGAAGTTGATAAAAATAAAGATGATTGGATTTTGCTATTTCAATTGGACAGCATTTATTGGGGTGATGATTCAGATGATGATGAATTTGATAGCGAATCACTGCAAGAACAAGTATTGTCGAAAATGTTTAGCGATGATGATAACGATGAAAATGATGATAACGACTATGAAGTTGAAGAGCTTATGTTTGGCGATGGCGGTTGTTTATATTTTTGGATACGCAAACAAGATCTTGCGGTAGGGCGTTTTGATCAAGTTTATGTAATAATGCAATGTCATTGATTGTATAGTGTTAAACAAAAGCGTCCGTTGAAATAGACGAACGCTTTTTTAATTTTGATATACCTTTCCGGCAGACTGAAACCTTTGCAAAACACACTTTTTTCTCATTCTTCATTCTGAACCGACTTGTCGTTCTGAACTTCGTTGCGAATCTTTTACTTAACAATTAATTAGATTCTTCATTTTCCTACGGAAAATGAAGAATGACGAGTTTTGTAAAGGTTTCAGATTACGCTATAAAAATCAAATACGCACCAACACTAAACACGCCAATATCAGCCCATAAATGGCTAATAAAAGGTATCCATATACTACGGTAACGTGCATACATCGCTGACCAAATTACACCCGCACTAAACACTCCAAAAGAGGCTAATAAATTTTGAAATGCTGGCAAATATGCGGATAACACCACACTGTGATGTACAGTAAATAATAATCCTGCTAATAAAACTGCCAATAATTGCCATTTTCCCAATACAATTTCAATTTGACGATATAAGAAAAAACGAAAAATGTATTCTTCCAACAAGGAATTAACAAATATCCAATATAAAGATGCCAATAAATATACAAATGGTTTATTTAAACCAAATTGTTGGGCACGCAAACGAATTTCATCAGGTGAAATAGCTCTCTCTCCCAAAAAATAAAATGCAAGCCAGATTACAAAAAACATCAACAATCCTACCAATAATCCGATTCCAATACCTCCTTTACGAGGAGGAGATAAACTAAATTTTTGTTTTTGAATAAATAAATACCAAAAAGCTGGCAAAACAAATAACCAAATTTTTGCCATAGCCCATAAAAAAGCACCAGTTTTACCTTGTTGCGAAGACAAAGCCAATAAAACCCCAACCGTAGGAGCTGGTGCAAATAGAATCAACGCTAATAATGCCAATAGGCGTTGATGAGTGTTAATGTTCATATATTCCTCGTAATTTCAAATATAAATTTAATATCGTCTGATAATATCATTTTCCGGCAGACTATATTTGTGGCATACATAAATTTTTTGGCAATATCTAATACATCAGACAATATACAATGCCTTAATTTTAATAGTATAATCGCAAGGTTTTGCATTAGTTTTACTATTGGAGGATTTAACAAATGGCACTCTATCTCAATACCGTTGGCAAAGATGCATCTTCTTCTAACTTTGGAATACGTCAAGGTGCTCATATTAGAATCAAAGCCCAAGTGGGTAATAAATATCATCTGATTGATGATGTAACTGGCAAGAATCCTACTGATTTAATGGTTCAAAGAGATGGTGAGCATCTTATTTTGAGTAGTAAAGCCAATGATATAGAGATAGTAATTGAGGACTTTTGGGCAGAATGCTCACATAGTAATCAGTGTATTGCTATTTTTGATACGCCAATGGAAGCAGGTGGTGAATTGGTTGGTCAAACCATTATCACCCAAGAAGGTGCTAATTTAGAAGCACTGCTTGCAAGTGAAGTAGGGCAAATGGCAGCTGGTTCTGCTTTGGCTGTAACTGGTGTGGTTGCAGGTGGTGTGAATATTTCTGCTGCTCCATTGGGTTTAATTGCATTAGGAGTTTTAGGTGTAGCCGGTGCGGCAGTTGTGATTAAAGAGCTTAATGATGATAATGATTCCGGCAGTGTTAACAAATCCACTCCAACACCGAAACCCCAACCAAATCCAATTATAGATACCGATGCTGATGCAGATAGTGATGCTGATTCAGACATAGGCACAGGAGGTTCGTCTGGTGGTGGCTCATCTGGTGGAGGTGGAAGTTCAGGCGGAGGCGGTTCAAGTGATGCCGATGCCGATAGTGATGCTGATGCAGACAGTGATTCAGATTCCGACAGCGATTCGGATTCCGATAGTGATTCAGATTCCGACAGTGATTCAGATTCAGACAGTGATTCAGATTCAGACAGTGATTCAGATTCAGACAGTGATTCAGATTCAGACAGTGATTCAGATTCAGACAGTGATTCAGATTCAGACAGTGATTCAGATTCCGACAGC
>JAFWUA010000015.1 GCA_017518785.1 Neisseriaceae bacterium | reverse complement strand
GGATTATTAGTATTAACCCAAGATGGCACCATTGCTAAAAAAATTATCGGAAAAGATAGTCATATAGATAAAGAATATTTAGTAAGAATTTCCGGCAGACTATCTGACGAAGGTTTAAGACTACTTAATCATGGCTTATCATTAGATGGTAAAAAACTTCGTCCTGCAAAAGTTATACGTCAAAACGAAAATCAGTTAAACTTTATTTTATACGAAGGCAAAAAACGTCAAATCAGACGCATGTGTGAATTAGTAGGAGTTAGCGTAATTGGACTAAAACGAGTACGTATTGGAAAAATTCGCTTGGGTGCATTACCAATTGGCAAATGGCGTATATTAAAATCACATGAAAGTTTTTGAAAAACTTTTCCGGCAGACTTTATATTTTTACAAATCGCACTATGACTTTAATAGATTGATTTGAAGCTTTTTGTCAAAGGAAATTACACCTTATTATAATCAATACCCCATAATATAGTGTATAACTAAAACTCATGCAAAACTCGTCATTCTGAATTTCACGAAGTGAAATGAAGAATCTAACTTATTGTTTATAAATATTCTTCACTACGTTCAGAATGACGAGTAATAGAAAAAATCGAGTTTTGCAGGAGTCTATAACTATTGATTTATAAATAGTCTGCCGGAAATTATTCAAACAATTATTTGATTGCATTAATCATAAAATTATAATCAATTTTTGACCACATATCCGCTTCTAATTTTAATGTGTGCATAGTTAATGGATTATCAACTAACCATTGTTTTTGAATTGAAAGAGTAAATTTTTTATGCTCAACATCAAGTTGTAATAAAGTATTGTCTGGCAAATTAATATCTGTACGAGCTCTATTTAATAAAGCAGATAAACGTAACGATAAAATTGCAGTTATTATATTATGATTGTCAATAACATCATAAATTTTCTTAATATTACCACGATGCGATAATACTAAAATGGATAAAATATGTTGTTCCGTACGAGAAAAACCAGGCATATCTGCTTGGTCTAATATATAAGCAGAGTGTTTGTGATATGCAGTATGTGCAATCGATAAACCAATCTCATGAACGCGTGCTGCCCAAGATACCAAAGAAATCCAGCGTTGTCTCTCTTGAGAAACCTGTATAGATAGTGCGTTTAAAAACTGCAAAGCTAAGTTTTCAACTCGCAAAGCTTGTGCTATATCAACATGATAACGATTTTGGAAAGTAGCAATAGTAGTGTTACGCATATCACCATTTAATCTTCTTCCGATTAAATCGTAAAACACCCCATCACGTAAGGCAGCATCAGTAACTGACATTTGTTTAATATCCAATTCCACAAAAATAGCTGTCATTACTGCTAATCCACCAGCAAAAGAATCTTTACGGTCTAAACGTAAACCTTCCAAATTAAGTTTATGAGCATTGCCGGCACGAATTAATTTATTACTTAAAAAATTTAAAGTATCAATACTAATATCTTTATTATTATTTTCTAAATAAGTATTAATATCACGCAAACAACGTGCAGTACCAGATGTACCAATTGCAATATCCCATGATTTTTCCTTTAATATACCACTAATACGTTGAATTTCCGCACGTGCAGTATTAACTGCATTACGAAAATTACTTTTGGTAACCTTATTATCTTTGAAAAATCTTATGCTATAACTTACACAACCTAAATTTAAGCTTTCAGTAATATCAGGTTGTAAATCACTACCAATAATAAATTCAGTAGAACCACCTCCAATATCAACAACTAATGCTCGTTTCCCATCAAATGGCACAGTATGAACTACTCCGGTATAAATTAAACGTGCCTCCTCTCTTCCTGCAATAATTTCAATAGGAAATCCCAAAGCATCTTCTGCTTGTTGTAAAAATGGTTGCACATTTTTCATTATACGAAAAGTATTAGTTGCCACAACTCTAACTTGCTCGTATGGAATGTTACGCAAACGTTCTCCAAAACGAGAAAGACAATCTAATGCACGAATGCGTGCTTCTTTACTTAAATTTTTATTTTCATCTAAACCTGCTGCCAATCGCACCATTTCTTTAATTGAATCAATAACATGTAAATGACCATTTTGATTTTGACAAATTTGCAAACGAAAACTATTAGAACCTAAATCAACGCTAGCAATAATATCCTGACTCATATAAATATCCTAAATTAAATAGTCTACCGGAAAACTATATTAGATTTAACAAAACAATCGCCTGTGCTTCTATTGCCTCTTCTCTACCCAAATAACCTAATTTTTCATTGGTTTTTGCTTTAATATTTACCTGTTCATTATTAAGATTTAGTAGATTAGCAAGATTATTTTTTATATGAATAATATATGGTGCAAGTTTAGGACGTTGAGCAATTATGGTACAATCAATATTAATAATTCTCCAATTTGATTGATAAAGATTATCCCAAACATATTTAAGCAATTGAGAACTATCAGCATTATGCCATTTATCATCGGTATCTGGGAAATGCGTACCTATATCTCCCTGTCCAGTAGCACCTAAAATGGCATCGATAACTGCATGCAATAAAACATCTGCATCAGAATGTCCATATAAACCTGTTTCATGAGGAATGTTAATTCCTCCTAATATTAATGGTCTATCTGAAACAAGACGATGAACATCATACCCTTGTCCAATTCTTAAATTATTTGATGTATCAAGTAAATTATTCATAATATTTTTATCATCAGCATGTGTAAGTTTTAAATTGCACTCATTTCCTAAAATTAATTGTGGTGAATACCCTAATTTTTCCAAAGCACTCGCTTCATCTGTAATCGTATATAAATCTACACTATTTAATGCTTGTTGTAATAATCCTGCTGGAAATATTTGTGGAGTTTGTGCTCGCCATAAGTTATTTCTATCCACTGTTCGAAGTATTTTTCCGTCATCTGTGGATAATTTTAATGTATCAGAAACTGGTAATGCTAAAATTGCACCATCACTATGATTAGATTCAACTAATCTTTGTAATGACTGAATATCAATTCCACAACGTGCTGCATCATGAACCGCAATCTTATCACTTTTATTAATCCATTGATTATCAATTAAAAAATTAACACCATTTGCCACTGTATGAGCACGAGTTTCTCCACCACAATATAATATTTGAATTGGGATTTGTTTGTAATTTGCATTGATTGGTGCATCTAATGCGTTTTGAGCATATATAGTGTTTTCCGGCAGACTTTGTATTGATATAAATTTATCATCGGGTGAAACAATTACTACTAATGCATCAAAACAATTAGATGCAGCCAATCGCTGTATTGTATGAAATAGTACACTTTTTCCTTTTAATTGAATATATTGTTTTGGTTGATTTGCACCAAATCTTTTTCCAACTCCGGCAGCAGGAATTAAAGCAATTGTTTTTGTCATTGCCATGACTCCATTGGAGGTTCTTGTAACTCATTAAATTCTATATATTCATCTTCTATATAATCGTCTTCTTTTTCTTCTTCTATGGTTGTAACAACTGTTTCCTGTGTAGCAATATTTACATTTTGAAAATTAGGATCCATTGCATGAAATTGACATAATCCACCGCAAGCCTTATCCAATTCATTAAGATATGCTTGATGTACTGATAATTCATCTGGTGTAGCATAAACAACTTTAAGTTTTTCTGGCGACTATATGTTATAACACTACCGGAAAACTTATCTTGTTCATCATCTACTTGGACACTCATATCCAAAGTACCTTGTTCACGCGTCATGGCTAAATATACTTCACCTAATAACTCGCAATCTATTAAGGCACCGTGTAAAACACGCTTACTGCGATCTACATTTAAACGTGTACATAAAGCATCTAATGAATTCTTTTGATTAGGATATATTTCCCTTGCCATTGCCAAAGTATCGGTTATAGTAGCAATGGTAGTTACCTCCGGCAACCCCATTCGTGCAAATTCCATATTTAAGAAACCAACATCAAATGGTGCATTATGAATAATTAATTCGGCATTACGTAGATAATTAAAAATTTTTAATCCAACTTCGGCAAATACTGGTTTATCTACTAAAAATTCATTTGTGATTCCATGAACAGCAATTGCATCGCTATGTATTTCTCTTTCTGGATTGATATATAAATGTAAATGTTCGCCAGTAATTCGTCTATCTATCATTTCCAATGCAGCAATTTCAATTAGACGATCTCCATTTTTTGCAGATAAACCAGTGGTTTCTGTATCAAGAATTAATTGACGAATTGACATAATTATCTTCCTTTACGTTTTTCATAAGCCTGCAAACGCATGATTAAAAAAATTGAAATTACTAATACTATACTTAAAAATGAAAGGAATACACTCCAATCGTATAGTTCATATATAAAACCAGGTAAAAAACTACCCAAAGCACCACCACAGTAATATGAACTAATATACATTCCATTGGTAATACTTTTATGAGAGGTGGCTTTTTTATTTATATATGAAGTTGCCACAGAATGTGCGGTAAAGCTACCAAAGTAAAAGACTACCATTGATAAGAAAATAGTAGCAAATCCCTCTATACGCAATGCTTGTAATGATATTAAATATACGATTAAACCAAAGAGTACAGCGTTTTCCGGCAGTCTTGCGATTTTAACTATTTTAGCAACATTAAAAGAAACAAATACTCCAACAATATAACCAGCATACATAAATCCTGTTTTAGAACCACTATACACTCCTTCCAATCGTTTTAATTCAAATGGTAATATATTTAATGTTGCTTGGAAAACGAAAAATAAACAAAAAATTGCAGAAAAAATATAAAAATTACGTTTAATTGAGATTATTTTAGGTATATAACTTAATTTTGGCTTAACAAAGTTAATTGGTATTTCGTCCAAAGTTTTAGTTAATAATATGGTTGCAATAAATAACGCTACACTTAAAACATAAAAGAACACACGCCAACCAAAAACGTCAGTAAAAAAACCTGATAATAATCTTCCTAAAAGTCCTCCAACAATTGTCATGCCAATATATACACCAACGGCTCTACCCACACCGCTTTTAAGTGAATTATGAGAGATATAAGTAATAATACTGGTTAGAGCTGCTGGTGCAACAAAACCTTGTACAACACGCATACTAATTAGCGTAGAGTATGATGAAAAAGATGCAAATAATATTTCAGATATGGCAAATATCAAAAAAGTGGTAATCAATATTTTACGTATGGAAATCTTTTCCAATAAATATCCATAAAAAATAGATGCAAATGATAATGGAATTAAAATAGATGTGGTAAATAATGATGCCTGTGTTTTTGAAATAGACAGCATACTTTCAAAATATGGTTGCAACGGTTGCGGTGCATACATAACACAGGTGGTTAATATTGTGCAAAAGTATAATGTGAGTAAATTAGCCGCTTTCATTTTTTATTCATTTGTTATGTATTTGTAATGTTAAAGTCTGCCGGAAACTGCTTTGAGAAGTGCATCGACAAAATGTGCTGATACGTCATATCCAGTTTGATTACTGATTTCCTGAAAACAGGTTGGACTGGTAACGTTTATTTCAGTAAGATAATCTCCAATTACATCTAATCCTGCTAAAAGTATGCCCTGTTGCATTAATTTTGGAGCAATATCTTCGGCGATATTACGATCTCTTTCAGATAAAGCAACTGCAACACCTCGTCCGCCGGCAGCTAAATTACCTCGCGTCTCTCCATTTTGGGGAATGCGTGCCAAAGCAAATGGGATAACTTCACCGCCAATTATTAAGATGCGTTTATCTCCATGCACAACTTCTGGCAGATATTTCTGTGCCATAATGGTACGTTTATCCATATCCATCAATGTTTCTAAAATGCTACCGATATTTGGGTCGTTTTCACGCAAGCGAAAAATTCCCATGCCTCCCATGCCATCTAATGGTTTTACAATAATATCGTGATGTTCTGATAAAAACTGCCTGATTTGCTTGGCATGCGTGCTAACTATGGTGGAAGTTATCCATTGCGGAAAGCGAAGTATAGCTAATTTTTCGTTAAATTCTCGCATAGCTTGTCCGCTGTTGAATACTTGTGCTCCTTGTGCCTGTGCCAAAGATAAAAGATGAGTGGCATATAGATACTGCATATTAAACGGAGGGTCGCTACGCATAATCACCGCATCAAAAGAATTCAAATTGGCAATAGAAGTTTCCTCTACCTGAAACCACTGATGATCGTCATCGTTTATAGCACCGATAAAGATAAATGGAGTAACCTCTGATACAACCGTACCATCTTTAACCATTAATTGGTCTGCACGCGTGTGATATAAAGACCAGCAACGTTTCGTCATTTCCCTCATCATGGCATAAGTGGTGTCTTTATAGGTTTTGAAAGTTTCCATTGGGTCGGCAATAAATAAGATTTTCATCAGATGACCATTCTTTTTAAACAAATATAATTGAAAAGCTTTAAGCATACAGAAAAGTGGTGCAAACATAAATAGAAAATTAGCAATAAATCTTGCTTAATTTTTGTAAAATAGTCTGCCGGAAAGTGTTTTAATTACCTTTCCGGCAGACTATGTTTAATAAAATTCAAAATTAGGTTTTATTAACTATATTAATATAAACCAACTATACTAACTATTGCTTGTTAGCACCAAATACACCTTGAATTTTCTGATTTTTATCAGCAAAAGAACCAGCTAAATTTTGGGCATTTGGACCATAAAATTTACCTTGATTATTATCTCCCTTGAAAGTATTACCACTAATTGTCGCATTAATAGAAATATCTTTTAAATTCAAACTCTTCTCATACCAATTTGATATAGTCCCACTTAATTTACGCTGACCAAAATCAACATCTAATTGAGTTTCTGCTGATGTAAGCCTATTCGCATCTGTAATAACGGCAAAAGCAGTACCTAAATATCTTGCACTACTGGTATTGGGCATGGTTGAGGTTGGGTCTCCTTGATAGAAAATAGTTATATGTTGTTGTCCTGAAAAATCAAAATCATTTAATATGCCGTAGCGTGCATACGCAGTACCATACTTGATGCAATAAGTTGTAATTTCATAATTAAAATCTCATTAAACTAAATTGTAGGAACTATTGTAAAACTCATCATTGTCATTTTTCATTCACGTATTTTACGAATGATTGAATGGTAAAAAAATCGAATCTCGCAGAAGTCTCTTAAAAACTAACTTTTTCGACAGTGTGATTCCATATATTTAAAGTCTGCCGGAAAGCTTATTACATAAACTTTTCCGGCAGACTTACATTAGATTTTAATTATCTAAAAAATTGTTTAAGCGTACTTTTTCCTTAAATCTTTGGCGACTTTCACCATCAATTCCAACGCTGCACGGGTTTCAGGCCATGCACGGGTTTTTAAGCCGCAGTCTGGATTCACCCACAGTCGTTCTTTGGGGATTACTTTTAACGCTTTTTCTAAAAGGTGCGTTAATTCCGCTTCCGTTGGCACGCGTGGGCTGTGAATGTCATATACACCTGGTCCAATGTCGTTGGGGTATTTGAATTTCACAAATGCGTCCAACAATTCCATATCGGAACGAGATGTTTCAATGGTAATCACATCAGCGTCCATCGCCGCAATCGCAGGCAGAATATCGTTAAATTCGGAATAGCACATATGGGTGTGAATTTGTGTGCTATCGGCAACATTCATGCTGGATAAGCGAAAGCATCGTCCTGCCCATGCTAAATAAGCGTCCCAATCTGCACGGCGTAAAGGCAAACCTTCGCGAATGGCAGGTTCGTCAATTTGAATGACTTTAATGCCTGCTTTTTCCAAATCCAACACTTCGTCATTCAGTGCCAGTGCGATTTGTTCGCACACTTGGCTACGCGGAATGTCGTTACGCACAAACGACCATTGCAACATGGTTACAGGACCTGTAAGCATGCCTTTCATCGGGCGTTTTGTTAATGTTTGGGCGTATGAAGACCACGCAACCGTCATCGCTTTGGGACGCGTTACATCGCCAAAAATAATCGGCGGTTTCACGCAACGGCTGCCGTAACTTTGCACCCAACCGAATTGTGTGAAAGTGTAGCCGTCCATTTGTTCGCCAAAATATTCCACCATATCGTTGCGTTCGGCTTCACCATGCACAGGCACATCAATGTCCAATTCTTCTTGAACTTGCACCACATAGGCAATTTCTTTTTTCATTGCGGCTTCGTAATCAGCGGCGGATAGTGTGCCTTTTTTGAATGCCGCTCTTGCCTGACGAATTTCTGTGGTTTGTGGGAACGAACCGATGGTTGTGGTGGGCAACAAGGGCAAGTTTAACACCGCTTGTTGTGCTTTAATGCGAATAGGGAAAGCACTCTTGCGTTGGTCAGCGTTTGCAGGTAACGCCTCAATGCGTTGTTTGACTTCTGCTTTATGAATGAGCGGACTATTCGCACGGCTTCTCGCGGCTTTATCGGACGCGGCAAATTGAGCACTAACTGCGTCTAAACCGTTATTTAAAGCGGTTTTCAGGGTGCCTATTTCGTTTAATTTTTGCACGCCAAACGCTAACCATTCTTTGATTTCACTTGACAATTTTTCTTCTACGCCCAAATCTTGTGGCGAATGTAACAAGGAGCAAGAAGACGAAACCCACAAGCGGCTACCTAATTTATCCGCCAAAGGTTTAAGAATATCAAACACTTG
>JAFWUA010000014.1 GCA_017518785.1 Neisseriaceae bacterium | reverse complement strand
CACCTCATAATGGTCATTCTGTATCGAAGCATGAGGCTAGTTATAATTCCAACAATATTTCAAGAAATAGTTCAATTAATTTTGATGAAGAAGATGATGAAATGCTATCTGTAAGCACGACTTTTTCTTCTGCACGCAATACTCCTTCTTTACGCAATATGCCACCACCTCCATTATCACCCAATATAAATGCTGTGAATGCACATAGCACTAATGTCCACAACATGAATACTAACGGTATTAATAATCAAGCTATAAATACTAATAATATAAATTCCGGTAGTGCAAATATAAAAACAGCAAATAATGCCACAGAAAGCTCAAAAAACAGTTCTCTTTTCAAAGTGGCAAAACGCCGTAAAATGAACATGCAGCCAAGAACAGTAGCAGCACGCAAACCTCGAAGTGCTTCATCACTATTTGCATCGTCTGAACCTAATTATCAGATAGAAAACGATAATGCAAATAGCAATGTCAATAAATTTGCGGGTAGTAAGACATCGAAAAGTAGCTTTATGCAGGCAAATACTACCCATCACCACAATGACCATCATATTGGGGAGAATGCACAATTGAATAATTTTGCTAATCAGCGTAATTTGTCGCCAGATTTATCATTTCAGCAATTTGAATTAAAAGAAATTCCAGTTGTCAACGACCGATTACATCAAGAAAAACGTAGTCTTGAAAATGATTCGTATTCGGCAACAGTTTCTGTTAATGAAAATATTTTGTTGCAACAATTAATGGAAAAATTATTACCTCATCTGAACGATGCGGTAACTGGAATAGTTAAAACATCGATTCAACGTCATGTATCAGCATTGGTTCAAGAGTTGCAACATGAATTGCCGATGGAATTAGAAAACGTTATTAGCGATACTTTGTTGTTACACCTTAACCAAGCATTAGATGAAATTCGTGCCAATGCTGGTGATGATTATAATAAAGATATTTTGATTTAATGGAAATTACATGATTTTAGATAAATTTAAATGTTCTTGTAACTATTTTGTAATTTCTGTTTAAAACATTTCTCAAACGATTGACATAAGTGGCAGTACACTTCAAAAAGGTGTGATCTTGGGCTTTTATCACATTAAAAATTTCAAGAGACTCCTGCAAAACTCGTTATTCTGAATTTCACGAAGTGAAATGAAGAATCTAACTTATTGTTTATAAATATTCTTCGCTACGCTCAAAATTACGAGTAATAGAAAAAATCGAGTTTTGCAGGAGTCTCTCAAGTGCAACAATTGACACAAATGTATCTACAATCATTTCACACCTTCCTGTGAGCAAGAATGACTACCTTACAGCAGCTTGTTTTATTTACTTGCATAAATTTCTATTTTTATTTCCTGCACTTTTATATATCAAAAACGAGTAGAATGTAGCCCTTTCGCATTATATGAATTTAAGACAAACACATGAATCTTTCTGAACAATTATCTCAATCAATTCAAGAAGCATTTGCCAAAGTTGGCATTGCAGGTGAGCCTATTATCTTGAAAGCATCGAGTAATCCTAATTTTGGTGATTACCAAATCAATGGTGTAATGGGTGCTGCCAAGCGTTTGGAAAAAAATCCACGCGAATTAGCACAAGAAGTAGTTGATGCTCTGCAAGCTACTTGCGTGGCAAGTGCAGAAGTTGCAGGACCTGGATTTATTAATTTACGTTTATCTAATGAATTTTTATCAGAATATATTGAAAAAGCTCTATCTGATAAAAGACTTTCTATTAGTCTGCCGGAAAGTGCTGAAACAGTTGTAATTGATTATTCATCGCCTAATTTAGCGAAAGAAATGCACGTAGGACATCTTCGTTCAACCATTATTGGCGATAGCTTACATCGAGTATGGAAGTTTTTAGGAGCAAAGGTAATTGCTCAAAATCACGTGGGTGATTGGGGAACACAATTTGGCATGTTGGTAGCTTATTTAGTTGAACAACAGTCTAATGGTAAAGCAGAATACGAATTAGCCGATTTAGAATGTTTCTATCGCAATGCCAAGAAACGTTTTGATGAAGATGAAGCTTTTGCTGATTTATCGCGTCAATATGTGGTGAAATTGCAAAGTGGTGATAAGGAAGTGTTGGCATTGTGGCAACATTTTGTAACTGTTTCCTTGCAACATGCACAAGAAATTTATACTCGTTTAAACACCCTACTCGCACCTGATGATGTTATGGGTGAATCGATGTATAACGATGCCTTGCAACCTTGTGTTGATGAATTGCTACAAATGGGCATTGCTCGTGATGATAACGGAACTAAATTAATCGATTTACCGAATATGCCTGAAAAAGATGGCAAAACTCCTGTTTTTATTATTCAAAAACAAGATGGTGGATTTCTATATGCCACAACTGATTTAGCTTGTTTGCGGCATGCAGTGAACCAATTGCAAGGTACACGATTGTTATACGTGGTTGATGCAAGACAATCTTTACATTTCAATGCACTATTTGATGTTTGTCGCCGTACTAACTGGCTGCCGGAAAATGTTGTAGCAGAACATATACCTTTTGGCACTATGATGGGTGAAGACGGCAAACCTTTCAAAACTCGTGCTGGCGATACGGTAAAACTATTAGATTTATTAGATGAAGCCGAACAACGTGCAAGAGATTTGGTAAAAAGTAAAAATCCAGATTTATCCGATGGAGAAATTCAACACATTGCAAGAGTGGTTGGCATTGGTGCAGTTAAATATGCCGATTTAAGCAAAAATCGTTTAAGCGATTATATTTTCTCTTGGGACAATATGTTGTCCTTTGAAGGTAATACCGCACCATATTTGCAATACGCTTATACACGTGTTGCAAGTCTATTAAGACGTTCCAGCAGTGTTGCTATTAATACAAAATGCACCATTAGCGATGACATTGAACATCAATTAGCAATTGCCTTAATCCAATTTGAAGATGTATTAAAAACCGTTGCTAATAGTAGCAATCCGCATTATTTGGCTAATTATCTTTATCAAATTGCCACACTATTTTCACGTTTTTATGAAAACTGTCCAATTTTACAAGCCGATGAAGTGGTTAAAAACAGTCGCTTGCAATTATCCGATTTAACCGGACGCACTTTGAAGCAAGGTTTGGAATTATTAGGCATAGAAGTGTTAGAAACCATGTAATGTAATCTACGGAAAAAACAATACAATGACATCTAAAACATTAGAACAATGGTTAGAACAATTAGAACAAGGTGTAGCAGGTGGCGTAATCGAATTAGGTCTTGACCGCATTAAAATGGTTAAAGATGCTATGAATCTTCACCCCACCTGCCACATTATTACTGTGGCAGGTACAAATGGTAAAGGTTCGGTATGTTCCTTTCTAACAGCCATCTATCGCGAAGCCGGATACACTGCCGGAACACTTACCAGTCCGCATTTAATCAAATTTAACGAACGAATTACCATTAACGGACAAGCAGTAAGTAACGAAACAATAGTTAAATCATTTGAACGCATTGAGAAAGCACGAAATAAAACTCCCCTAACCTATTTTGAATTTAACACATTGGCTGCCATAGATATTTTTATGCAGCACAAATGCGATGTCATTATTTTAGAAACAGGTTTAGGTGGGCGTTTAGATGCGGTAAATGCGTGGGATACAAGTGTTGCCATTGTAGTATCGGTAGATTTAGACCATCAAAACTTTTTAGGTGATAACATCGACAAAATTGCCTACGAAAAAGCTGGCATCTTTCGTTGTGGCAGACCTGCCATTTTTGGACAAAAAACACCAATTAAATCCATACAACAACATGCAAAAGAAATTGGTGCTAATTTAATTAGCTACGAACAAGACTTTTCAGCTCAACGCAGTGATGAAAAACAATGGTCGTTTCGTTTTCACCCGCAAAACAGTTCTTACACACATAAAGCACGTTACTCTCTGCCCATTCCTGCATTAAGAGGTTTTTACCAAATTGATAACGCATCAAGTGCATTAGCCGCCATAGAATGCTTACATCAACAATTACCAGTTGATATTGGTGCAATTCGCAAAGGCTTACTATTAGCCGAAAATCCTGCACGTTTCCAAGTATTAGCCGGCAGACCAATTAGAGTGTTGGACGTAGGACACAATCCTCATGCTGCACGAGCACTAAAAGATAGCCTACGCCGCCTACCCTTTGCCGAAAAACGCATCGCCATTTTCTCAATTTTGAATGATAAAGATATGGCAAGTGTGGTATCCATTTTGGCATCAGAATTTGACGAATGGAAAATTGCACCTTTGGATTTACCACGCGGACGCAGTGTAGAAAACATGTTGGCAGAATTTGATGCTGTTGGTATTAATCGCAATATAATCAAAGTTTTTCCAACAATCGCAAATGCTTGGCAACAAACATTAACCGAAGCACAAGAAAATGATAGAATAGTAGCGTTTGGATCTTTTCATACTGTTGCACAGATTGTTGAACTTATAAACTAATTCAAGGAGATTGAATACCATGAATAAACAACAAGAAGAATACGAAAAAATAAGAGTTGCCGGTCGTCATCGCTTAATTGGAGTAATTGTTTTCTCCGCAATTGCCTTAATATTAGCTTTGATTTTTTCTGGTAATAAGCAAGATGAAAAAACATCTAAACAACCAGTTCAACCTAATGTAAATATCTCTCCAATTGGAAAGAAAGAAACAGCACCACCACCGCCTCAAACACAACCTACGGTAGTAGAAACCGCACCAGTAGAAGTTGCAACAGAAACAGCACCAAAAAACCAAGAAGCTGATGTATTGGCACCGACTTTGCCAAACGACATGAATAAAATTGAGGAAACTCAATCGCAACCTGCCGATAGCAACAAAGAAATAAATATTCCCATACAAACCGATGTTATTCCACCGCAACCGGTTGAAGAACATAAACCAGATGACGTGCCACAAGTAACGGAAAAATCAAAGCAAACAGAAACCAAAAAAACCACAACAGCTAAAAACACTCCTGTTGTCAATAAAAACAAAGATAACAAACAAAGTGCAAAAAACACACAAACAGCACCAGTAGTAAGCAAATCTACCTCGAATAAATCAGGTGCAATTATTCAAGCTGGTGCGTTTATGAATGCCTCTCAAGCGGAATCGCAACGTGCACGTTTAGCACAAATTGGCATTCCAGCACAAACCGTACGTGCAAGCACAGCCAAAGGCGATGTATATCGCGTTCGCATTGGTCCCATGCCAAGCCAAGATGCACAACAAACTCTTAATAAACTACGTTCACACGGATTTGATGGCATTATGGTTGGCAATTAAGCCTAAAATAATTGCAATAAACAACAAACCACGCATATCAATTTATGCGTGGTTGTTTCAAATTAAGTTTCACAAATTAAGTTTTTAAAAACACATGGAAAATCTGCCAATCACCACCTTTGATTTAATTGCCATATTTATCTTTCTATTATTTGTACTTATCTCAATGATGAAAGGTTTAGTAGGTGAAATTGTTACCCTTTTACGTTGGGTGATAGGTTTTGTGGCAGCATGGATTTTTGCTGATTTTGTAGCTGATTTTCTTTTACTTAAAGACTCGCTTTCACCAGAAATTGCTCATATTAGTGCGTTTATTATTATTTTTTCTGCTGTATTTGTTGTAATGTTTTTCTTACGCAAAATCTTAACCAAATGCGTAACTGCAATTGGTTTAGGCGGAATAAATCGCTTACTGGGGGGAGTTATCGGTGCAATTAAAGCGGTTATTTTACTTACCATCATAATAATGCTTGGCTCACAAACACCACTTACCAAACACCCACAATGGCAAGCTTCATATAGCGTTGTTTATTTGCAAATTTTAGGAAATATGGCAATTCCATATTTGAAAGGTATTCAAGAAAACACACCGAATATAAGTCTGCCGGAAAACCTACCTAATCATAATATATCAATTACAAACGACAATAAAGATAATAAAAACAATAAAATAGACAACAATATCAACAACGATAAATCAGATTTACTCTCACCCAGTATACCTACCAAAAGTCTGCCGGAAAACACAAATCAATAAGAAATGAAGACTCTTCACTTCCCACTGCACTTTATGCAGGGCTGTGATTCAGAATGACAAGCTTTGCAAAGATTTAAGACTGCCGGAAAACTTTTCCGGCAGTCTTAATATTGTTTAAATTGCAATAAAAAACCGTACAGATTAAAAATCCATACGATTTTATTTACAGCATCAACTTAAATCATTAAATCACAACGCCTAAACCGTTTTGATATAACTCATCGTTAATCAATACTGAATATGTGGTGTTATCCACTGTATAGCTATATTCGTGGAATATTTCACCATCGGCAGTTTGTACGACTTCATCTGATTTAACCGCACCTTCCCACAATGCAACTTTGTCGCCTGCTTGTCCTGTAATCCACAAGTTACCATTATCATCGTGATTTTCTAACAAGTCAGCAGTGGTAAGAGAAATTACATTTGGTGT
>JAFWUA010000013.1 GCA_017518785.1 Neisseriaceae bacterium | reverse complement strand
TCCCATTAAAACCACATCGAGCACTCTTTTATCTTCATAAGCAAACTGGTCTTGGCGTAATTTACCTAAACGCAAGCCTGCTTCTATTGCCACTTCGCCTGCTGTGGGTTCTAAATCACCGCCCAAAATTTTCATAAAAGTGGATTTACCCGAACCATTTGCACCGATTAAACCATAACGATTGCCGCCATCAAATTTTACCGAAACATTTTCAAACAAAGGCTTTTCGCCAAATTGCATAGTAAGATTATTAGTACTAATCATAGCTTTTGTATAAACTTTGTAAATTAAGTAAAAACAGAACTCGGCATTCTATCATATAAAACTACTTCAAAAGCGGAACATGAAACTCTTCGAAAGTAGCGTAAATAATATGACAGGAAGAAACATAAGCATTATAAATTTTTAAGTTGTTTGACTATACTACAAATGACAAGCTTTCAATCTCACTAAAAAACAAACCACAATTTAAAGAAAAACTTTCATCGATATACAATAACAAATAAGATACAAGTAAGAGCGAAAAAATAATAAAAAATATGCAACAGCTATTGCAAAATAAAAAAATAAATTATAAAATGCGTTCGTATTTTTCGATTAACCCCTCTTACGTTAAAGGACAAACAAGATGGATCAAAGAACTTTAAGACGTTTAGAAGAATTAACTAAACAACAACAACGCATCGCACAAGAAATTTCTCAATTGAGAAGTCAACGCGGTGTTACTATTCGTGAAATAGTTGCTAAAATGGAAAAATTTGACATTTCTCTTGACGATTTAAGAGAATATGTTGGTAATCGTAAAAAATATGTTAATCCTACCACTGGCGAAACATGGTCAGGTAAAGGTCGCAAGCCATTCTGGATGCTTGAAGCATTGCAAACTGGTCGTTCTATGGACAGCTTTTTGTCTAACAACTAATTTGCCTATAATCCTACACAAAAAACGCCCATTTGGGCGTTTTTTGCATTTATAAATTAATAAAAAAACATTATAATCGATGTCAATATTACTTAATAAAAAAGAAATAAATCGTGATAATACATAAAATTTACAATATCTTATGGAGTATATCTCCGAGTATCATACGCATTTATTTACGTTACCGTGCACGTAAGAATCCTGCATATTTGGAATATTGGCAAGAACGTTTTGATGGTGCAATGTCTAACGCTAAAAAGAAAATAATTTGGTTACATGCTGTTTCAGTTGGAGAAATTAATGCTGCCGCTCCAATCATTAGAATAATGCAAAATAGTCTGCCGGAAAAAGAATGGTTGATTACTTGTATGACTCCGACCGGACGTGCACGTATTAAAGAATTATTTCCTTCAATACAATGTCGTTATTTACCTTATGACAAACCATCTTATGTAAAACAATTTTTGCAAGAACATCAACCTGTAATTGCCATATTTATGGAAACCGAAATTTGGTTAAATTATCTTTTAGAATGCCGTAATCAACATATTCCAACAGCATTAATAAATGCACGTTTATCGGAAAAATCACTATCATCATATCTTAAATTTTCTAAACTATTTCGCCCAGCCTTTGCATCATTACAAATAGTATTATCACAAAGCCAAGCAGATAAAGAGAGATTACACAATATAGGGGCACAATCAATTGAAGTGTGTGGTAATAGTAAATACGATATACTACCAACGGAAAATTCTTATATTTTGGCAGAACAATTCAAACAAAAAATAGGAGAACGCCCAATTATTGTCTGTGCCAGCACGCGTGAAAAAAATGGAATAGACGAATCTTTATTATTATTAGAAGTGTGGAAAAAAACAAATTATCCAAAACAAACATTATTAATAATTATTCCACGCCACATAGAACGTTTTCAATCTACCTTCGATCTTGCTAAAAATTTAGGATTCAAAGTACAAAAACGAAGTGACAATTGCGATATTACCCATGATACCGAAATATGGATTGGAGATAGTATGGGGGAATTATTTGCATATTATCTATGTGCCGATATTGCATTTGTAGGAGGTTCATTAGTAGATACAGGTTGCCAAAATATAATTGAACCGATTAGCTGTAATATCCCAACCATATTTGGCTATTCCACATTTAATTTTTCCCAAGCCACCAAAGATGCACTTGATGCAAAAGTTGCACTTCAAGTTTTAACACCGGAAGAATGGGCTACAAGCTGCTGTGATTTATTAGAAAATAAAACAGAACGAGAAGCCATGAAAGCTCGTACTTACGATTTTATCCGCAAACATCAAGGAGCATCACAAAGAATGGCAGATAAATTGATTGATTTAATAAATAATTTTAAGTAATTTCAAGTAATAACTGATTGCAAAACCTGAATTTTTACATTACTGCATTCTGAATGGGGTTATCGGATGTAATAAGAGTAAAAACGATTCCTGCAAAATGAAACCTTTGCAAAACCCGTCGTTGACGAATTTCACGAAGTGAAATGAAGAATGTAATCTATTGTTTTATAAAGATTCTTCGCCACGCTTACGAATGACGGATAATGAAAAAATCGTATTTTGCAAAGATTTCAAAATTTAATTTTCAAACGTAATGCATTGGACAATCTTGCTATAAACCCTACGATAAATCTAAATAAATTTAAGTGGCTATTGATTTCATTTCTACACATAATATGCAACACAACTACATGTACAAATTTCATTGCGAATATCAATTCTTGCACAGGATAAATGTGGCGAAAAATAAAATAATCATATAAAAAACAATCTATTATATAGATTGGCGCGTGTTTGGCACACCCATTGCAAGAATGCCGGTGACAGGTGAGGGAGAAATCTCACCATTCCGATTAAATTTCACTCATTAAGGAGTATTGACATGAAAAGCTTACAAAAAGGTTTTACCTTGATCGAATTGATGATCGTTGTTGCAATTATCGCTATCTTGGCTGCTTTGGCATTGCCTGCTTACCAAGACTACACTGTACGTGCAAAAGTATCTGAAGCGTTGACTGCGGCATCTTCTCCAAAGAGTGCTGTAAGTGAAGGTTTCCAAGTGAATGGTATGACTGGTGTTGCGTCTGCAGCGGCTGCTATCAATTCTCAGTCTGCTGACCAGGAAACCAAATATGTGAAAACAATGAAGGTAGATACTAATACTGGTGTTATTCTTGTTACTTTGCAAGATAATGCTACAAGAAGTGGTTTCCCAACACCAGCACAGGGTGCTCAGTTAAAATTGACTCCTTCCATTAATGGACAGGCTTTGGCTGATGGTTTGAGTGGTGCAATTGACTGGGTTTGTATTTCTGCATCTAATGCGGTAGCTACGGCACACTTACCAAGCGGTGCTTCTGCTGATTTGACTCCTCCAACAACTAAAGCATTGATTGCTAAATACGCTCCAAGCGAATGTCGTTGATCCGGTTTGTTGTACGTTGTTAAACGTTTGCATAGGTTAAGGGCGGAGTGTTCCGCCTTTAATTTTACTGGTGGTGTGTAAAATGAAACAATTAGGTTTTACTTTAATAGAACTAATGATAGTAGTGGCTATTATAGCGATTCTGGCAGCTTTGGCTCTCCCCGCGTATCAAGATAATACGGCACGTGCAAAAATGGCAGAGTTGGTGATGGCATCGTCTGCTGTAAGACAATCTGTAGGAGAGGCATATCAGAGTGGTGGTATGACGGCTGTTGCTGCATTTGCGAATGCTTTTACGGCAGAGTCGCAAGATCATAAAACCAAATATGTAAAGAGCATTTCAATTGACCCTAACACTGGGGTGATCACGGTTACTGCAAGCAACCAAGTATTAGGTAGTAAGTTAGATGGGAGAAGCATCACTTTTACCCCTTATACCAATAAACGGACATTGTGGACAGTTGCTGTCGATCCTGGTCTGGTGGAATGGGTGTGTGCATCTGAAACTACATCAACTGCCACTTCACGAGGGTTCGCCGGTGTTGTACAGGCAGATTTTCCTATGCCTGCACGTTATGTTCCAACTGAATGTCGTTAAATAAGTCGGCTTTTATGAGAGTTTTTGCATATAACCGATATTTTCGTGTATGTGCGAGTATTTTTTAGCGACAATAATAAGTTAAAGTTTTATTTTTTTGCTATGTTTCGGGTGTGTTTTATTTGCAGTAATGATTTTTTAGAAGTACACATAGACTTTAAGGTAGAATAACACAAGTGTCACTTGAAAAGCGTCTGCGTTTTGCAGCTAAATTATCTTTGTTTCATTTAATCATTAGTATTGTAGTGGCATCGCTTACTGCACTATTGGTATTTAAGGCTTGGTATGCCTATCCTTTTTATCTTTCTTTGGGTGGATTGACTTTGTTTTTCTTGGTAGCATCGGTTGATGTTGTTTGTGGTCCGTTGATGACGTTAATTTTAGCTAATCCAGAAAAATCACGTAAAGAAACAATATTAGATTTATCATTAGTTGGGATTATTCAATTATCAGCCTTAATTTATGGTATGCACACGGTTTATATCGCACGTCCTGTGTATTATGCCTTTGATAAAGATAGATTTTCCACTGTAACAGTAGCACAATTAGAAAAAGATGATATAGCCAAAGCTGTACCGGAATTACAAAATCTTCCCAAAATGGGACCTCGTCAAATTTCATTAAAGAAAAGTCAATCTTCTAATATGGATGATATTATGTTGTCATTTTCAGGAATAGAACCGATTGCACGTCCAAATAATTGGCAAGTTTATGATAAAGAAAGAGATATTACGTCAGTGCGTGCCACTATGAAACCGGTTGCTGAACTTTATAAACTACATCACAATAAAGATAAAAAATTGATAATTGATAAAGCAGTTGCACGTACAAATCTTGAGCCAGATAAAGTTTTTTTTGTACCGTTTACAACCGATAAAAGTTTAGACTGGTCTGCCTTGTTAGATGAAAATGGTGAAATTGTGGGTTATGTAGATGCAGACGGTTTTCAATAGAAAATGGCTTTTATTTACGCGTTTATTACGGTGGTTTAGCTTTATTCATGGCAATTAGTATATGTGTATTATTCATTTATAGGTGCGTGGCGTGCTTTTTATGATTTGGTGCCCTTACTCTTGGTTGGGTTTATTAAATTGAAGGTATAAAAAAAAATTACTACAAGACTTTGATTTTTATATTTGTCATTTGTAAGTTTCACGAAGTGAAATAAATAGTTTGAAGCCTTTGCAAAACTCGATTTTTTCATTATCCGTTATTCGTAAGCGTTGAGAAGAATCTTTATAAAACAATACAATGAGATTCTCCACCCTTCGTTACACTCAGGGTAAGAATGACGAGTTTTGCAAAGGTTTTAGTCTGGTATCTTTGCAAAACTTGTCATTATTCATTTTCCGTAGGAAAATGAATAATCTAATTATTTGTTAAATAAAAAGATTCGTAACGAAGTTCAGAATGACGAATAAGGGGGAAGGGGGGCAAAGGTTTCAGTCTGGCTGATTGTGTAATATAGAAGTCCTTTGTTTCTTTTTCAGAATAACGAGTTGTGAAAAAAAGAGTTTTGCCGGATTATTTTGTAATGAGTTTTGCAAATGTTGTGACAAACTATTTTTGCATAATATCTTTTCAGTCCTTATGATAAGTTAATACAATAATGTCATCTCTCTGACCACGGCGATTGCCGGACCAAATTATTTCGTTTTGCATTAAATATGATAGACTTTCTTTATTCATTGTTGATAGATGATAGCTGCATTTAAATAAAGATTGATTAGAACTATACACCGGAATTTTTCCGTATTCATTCCAAGCTGTCAGAATGTGACGATTATCGCTGATGATACAATCTTGTTGATTAATTAAGCTTTGTTTGATTTCTGTTGTTAAACTTTCGTGCATTGCCATTACTGCCGGTCGATAACTTTTTAGACTATCAATCCATGGTAAAAATAAACTCATTAATAGAGTCCAAACTAATGTCATTCCGGCAGCCCAATTGGTTACAGCTTGTCTGCCACGAATATTTTTACGTGTGATAGCCCACAACCAAATTGGCGTAAAAGAACATGCTAATAGCATGGGAAAATAGTTCCAATCTGGTGTGAAATATGGGTTAAATTGTGAAGAAATAATGGCAAGTTGTGGCGGAAATCCATAATTAACTGCAAAAAACATCAACCATACCAATACTGCTGCAATACCAAATATTGCAATACCAAACCAGTTAATAAATGCCACAACACCACGTCGCATATCATCTAATTTAGCAGCTCCTAATAAGGTTAATGGTAAAAGTAAATAGATTAGTTGATGGTTTTGGGGATAGTTTTGTAATGATAATAATATAAATGCTAATAAAATCCATAGTAGTGTAAGATATAGTATTGATTTATTTAATGTTTTTATTTTGTATATGGTGAAAATACTTAAAATCCATGCTGGCATTGCAAACCATAATAGGTTTTTTAATATTCGTAATGATGAAAATCCTAATTGGATTTTTTCTGTTCCGCCTAATGCTCCGAATAAATGTTGAGTATGCCAAACAGTGAAAGCATCTTGATGATAAGTCCATAATAAATATGGATAAATAATCAATAACGGTAATGATAAAAAGCTTGCCACAACAATTGATAGTAGGTAACTACGTTTGCGCCAAGTAGTAGAGAAGGGCAGTAGAGCACAAATTAGCCACATAAATAATAATGGTGGCAGATTATCACTCCAAAACCCACATAACCAAGCACCAGCGATTAATATTCCGGCAGACCATACTTTGCGTCTTGATAATCCAATACCATACAAAAATGCACAAATTGCAGCAAACAAAATTGGCGTATTGCCCATCATGTGTCCGAAAATCATAATTCCCGGTGTGCCAATTAAAATTAGTACTACGCTACGTCCGTGATATTTACCTAATAATTCTCGTCCAGCACCGCCGGCACAAGATAGGGCAATTGCCATAAATAATGCGGTTATTAGACGTACTGCTGTGTAACTTTCCATTGCCCATGGCGAAAAAAGCGATTGTGATAGGCTTGCTAACCATAAAAATAATGGGGAATTAGGTAGGTAATATTCTCCAAATAAGATTGGGGCTAATATATTTCCTTGACGTACTGATTGAATAGCAGCATAGATAGTTGGTTCATCTGGTCGCCACAAGTCATGGCTGATAATACCTGGCCATAACCATACAAATACTAAAAATAATAATGCCCACGGCCATTCATCTGGTCGTTGTGCTTGTTTTAGGTGTTCAGGGACATAAGTTAGCATAATTAATTGGTAATAAGCCTTTCCGGCAGACTATTTGCAATATGATTTATAAAATTAACTCTGCCGGAAAATTTTTATATTCGATGAAACTCCTGCAAAACCCAATTTTTTCATTATCCATCATTTCGATCAAAGAGAAAAGTTTTTATAAACAAAGAATTAGATTGTTCCACTTCGCTTCGTTCAATGTCAGAATGACGAGTTTTGCAAGGGTTTCTCAATTCAAATTTAGTTTAAATTGCATAAAATTAATAATAAACAATCAATGCATAGGTTAGAAATCACGTTTTACGGTGTTTCCGGCAGACTGTAAATTTAAAATAGATTGATAAGTCTGCCGGAAAATTTATAGTCAATTCATATCAAAACCTGTCTGCGTTGGTTTGCCTTGTTGTATTAAATTTATACTGTCGCAGGTGTGCTGCATTGTCTAATTTCGATCTAAATTGACTATAACTTTAATTAATTGTGATTTACGGTACTGCCACGCAAAGCTAATACATCTTGCATATCGTATAAACCATTTGCCTGATTACGTAACCACAATGCAGCACGTACAGCACCATTGGCAAAAGTTAGACGATTTGATGCTTTGTGAGTGATTTCTAATCTTTCACCATCAGTTGCAAATAGTGCAGTGTGATCTCCGACAATATCGCCCCCCCTCACGGTAGCAAAACCTATACTTTCCGGCAGACGTGCTCCTGTTTGACCTTCTCTACCGTAAATTGCACAAGTTTTTAAATCACGCTCCAAAGCATTGGCAATTACTTCACCCATACGCAATGCTGTACCAGATGGAGCATCAACTTTATGACGATGATGTGCTTCGATAATTTCAATATCGTAACCTTTGTTTAAAGTGCGTGATGCAATGTCTAATAAGGCAAACATTAGATTTACGCCGACACTAAAATTAGGAGCAAATACAATGCCAATTTTTTGTGAAGCATCAAGCAGACGTTTTTTACCATCTTCATCAAAACCAGTTGTGCCAATTACCATACGAATATTATTGGCAACACAGTAATCTAATAATTTTAAACTTGCATATGGACGTGAAAAATCAATCACTACATCTGCATTTGATAATGCGTCTTCAAGTTTGTCGGTAACGATTACATTGGTGTTTAGTCCAATTGGCAAGCCTGCATCTAATCCTAAAATGGGCGATGCAGCATGTTCAATTGCACCACTTAAAACTGCATTAGCTTCGTTGTTTACCGCTTCTACCAAAGCACGTCCCATACGTCCGCCTACGCCATTTAAGGCAATTCGTAAATTTTTCATGATTATTCCTGTGTAGTAGCATCAATTGTTTCAAAACGCACTAAAACATCACCTTCAAAATATAAAATCAAAGTGCTATTTTTTTTCACGACACCATTTTTGCTTACCACATAAGGATAATCCCAACGATTTTGATGGAAAGGGTCTTGCAAAAGTGGAGTACCTAAAATACTACGAACTTGTGCCTTACTCATACCAACTGATAATGATGATACTGCTCTTTCGTCTAATTCATTACCTTGTGGTACAGTTAATTTGTAAGATGGAAAATGAGAAATTCGTTCCGCAGAACAAGCATTCAGCAAGGATATAGATGTAACTAATGTGATTAATAACAGTTTCTTCACGGTTTTCCTTTTCGATAATGTAAAGATTGTGGCAAAATGGTAGCCTTAAAAAGGAACTAATTATAAACCTGTTTTATAAGAATGGAATCATTTATGAGCCATACAGAGCAAATCCGCAATTTAGGATTAAAGGTTACTGGACCACGTCTTAAAATTTTAAAGCTATTTGAAAGTCGTGCCAATGAACATTTAAGTGCCGAAGATGTATATCGCATCACATTAGATGAAGATATGAATATTGGCGTTGCAACGGTTTATCGTGTATTAGCACAGTTTGAAGAAGCCGGCATTTTAGTGCGTCATCATTTTGATACAGGCAAAGCGGTTTATGAATTAGACCGTGGCGAACATCATGACCACATAGTTTGTATTGATTGTGGCAAGGTAACCGAATTTTGCGATAATGAAATCGAAAAAATGCAAGAACGTATTGCTCAAAAAAATGGTTACGAAATTGTTGATCATGCTCTTTATATGTACGGTGTTTGCCAAAAATGTCAGGAGGAAAAACATAAAAATAAATATCATATTGCTTCTAATTAGTTCAGAAGATAACGAATACTTAATAAAATGATAAATAGCAATTTTTTTTCGGCAGACTTTGTAAATATTAAACTTAATTTGTTTTTTTATTACATTTGATTTTAGGGACAATACGATGAGTGAGCGTTTAGTACATTGCGTTAAATTGGGCAAAGAGGCAGTTGGCTTGAAATTTCAACCATTACCAAATGAATTAGGAAAACGCATTTTTGATAATGTATCCCAAGAAGCATGGGACGCTTGGATGCGACAACAAACCATGCTAATAAATGAAAATAGATTAAATTTGGCAGACCCAAAAGCACGTGAATATATCGCCCAACAAATGGAAATTTACTTCTTTGGCAATTAATTTTTAGTAATTAAAAGTCTGCCGGAAAGCATATTTAGCAATAAGTCATCTAAATAACAAAACTTAAAATGGAAATTTGGCATTTATGCGAATATTAATTTTAGGTGGCGGTGAAGTTGGTTCTACTGTGGCAAAGGATTTGGCTACTTTGCCCAGTAATAATGTAACAGTTATCGACATCGCAGAGAACGCACTCAATGCATTAAGTGATAGTTTGGATATTCAAACTATGATTGGAAATGCTGCATCGCCATCAGTGCTTGCAGAGGCTGGTGCGGCTGACGCAGATTTACTGTTAGCACTGACTGGTAATGATGAAACTAATTTAGTTGCTTGTATTTTAGCCAAGCAGATTTTTAATATTCCATCAAGAATTGCACGTATTCGTCATAGTGATATTGTGGAATATTGTCTGCCTGACAGTGATAAAAATGAAAATAAAACTGCTCTATCACTATTTTATGTAAATAATTCTATTTGTCCAGAACAGCTTATAACCGAACAATTAATCGAACTTTTTCGCTATCACACCGCATTACAAGTATTAAATTTTGCTAATAATACCGTACAAATGGTGGTTACACGGGCACAAAAAGGCAGTGAATTAGTTGGTAAAATGTTAGGAGAATTGCAAAATACTCTGCCGGAAAACATTTCTTGTCGTATTTTCGCAGTGTATCGCAATGATTCTTTAATTATTCCATCAGCACAAACTAAACTAATTCACGGCGATGAAGTGTGTCTTATAGCACCGAAATTATATATTCCAGCTATATTAAAACTATTTCACAGTGAAGAAAAGGTAGCCACTCGCATTATGATTGCAGGAGGTGGCAATATCGGCTATCGCTTGGCAAAACAAGCAGAAAAAGAATTTAGCATTAAAATTGTTGAACGCAATCCTCATCGTGCCGATTGGTTGTCGGAAAATCTTGCTACTTCTTTGGTGTTATCAGGTTCTGCTACCGATGAAAAATTATTAGGACAAGAACATGTTGGTGAAATAGATGTTTTTTGTGCTCTAACTAATGATGATGAAGACAATATTATGTCTGGCTTATTAGCCAAAAATTATGGTGCTAATCGGGTGATGACTATTGTGAACCGACCAAGCTATGTTGATTTGTTATTAGGTAATACTATTGATATTGTTATTTCTCCTCATTTGACTACTATTGGTTCGATTTTGGCACATATTCGTCGTGGCGATATTGTGGCAGTTTATCCATTGAGGCGTGGCGAAGCAGAAATTATTGAAGCGGTTATTCATGGAACACGTAAAACTTCTAAAATTGTTGAACGCCCATTTGAACAAATTAAATGGCCTCACGGTTGCGAAGTAACTGCAATTGTTCGCGATAATCAATTTATTGCAGCTCACGATGCCCAAACTGAATTAAAAGAAGGTGATAGGGTTATTTTCTTTGTATCTCGTCGCCAAGTTGTACGTGAATTGGAAAAAATGCTACAAGTAAAACCTAACTTCTTTTAAGAGACTCCTGAAAAACTCGTCATTCTGAATTTTACGAAGTGAAATGAAGAATCTAACTTATTGTTTATAAAGACTCTTCGCTACGCCCAAAATGACGAGTAATAGAAAAAATCGAGTTTTGCAGGAGTCTCTTTAATAGATTAGCATTAGTCAAATATTAAAAAATCTGCCGGAAAAGTTTTCCGGCAGACGTATTTTATTTAATATTGGTTATCAGTGCGTTGTCCATTGTACCGTGTTTAAATCTACGCCGTCTTTGTACATTTCCCATAATGGCGATAAATCTCGCAGTCTGCCTATGCGTTCGACAATTAGGTTGGCGGCGAAGTTGATTTCGTCAAGTGTGGTAAAGCGTCCAAAGGTAATGCGTAAGGACGAGTGGGCTAATTCGTCATTGCGTCCTAATGCACGCAATACATAGGACGGCTCTAAACTGGCAGAAGTGCAGGCGGAACCGCTGGATACGCACAACTCTTTTACCGCCATCATCAGGCTTTCGCCTTCGACAAAGTTGAAACTCACATTCAGGTTTTGGGCTATGCGGCGATTTAAGTCGCCGTTGATATATACTTCTTCTATCTCTTTGATTCCATTCAAAAATTGTGTGCGTAATTCAAGGGCTTTTGCGTTGTCGTCTGCCATTTCTAATCGTGCCAAGCGATAGGCTTCGCCCATGCCCACAATTTGGTGCGTGGGCAGTGTGCCGCTTCTAAAACCCCGTTCGTGTCCGCCGCCGTGCATTTGGGCTTCTAATCGTACTCTCGGTTTGCGTCTGATATACAACGCACCCACGCCTTTGGGTCCATAGATTTTATGGGCAGAAAGGCTCATTAAATCAATCGCTTGCGTTTGTACATCAAGCGGCATTTTACCTGCGGCTTGGGCTGCGTCTGTATGAAATAAAACGCCTTTTTCACGGCAGATTTTGCCTATGGTTTCAATATCTTGAATCACGCCGATTTCATTATTCACAGCCATCACCGATACCAACACGGTGTCGGGGCGGATTGCGTCTTTAAGTTCATCTAAATCCAACAAACCGTTTTCTTTCACGCCTAAATACGAAACTTCAAAGCCTTCGCGTTCCAACTCACGGCAAGTATCCAACACCGCTTTGTGTTCGGTTCTCACAGTGATAATGTGTTTGCCTTTGCTTTGATAAAAATGTGCCGCTCCTTTAATGGCTAAATTGTCCGACTCGGTTGCCCCTGATGTGAAAATAATTTCGCGTGGGTCGGCGTTGATTAACGCAGCAATTTCGGCTCTGGCATTTTCCACGGC
>JAFWUA010000012.1 GCA_017518785.1 Neisseriaceae bacterium | reverse complement strand
ATTCAGGAGTCCCACAGTGTTACAACAATTTATGACCTGCAGAAGTATGCTGGCGGGCAGATTGTAAAACTTCCGGACTTTGCAGAGGGACAGCCGTTTATCGCTAGGATGCGCCGTCCCAGTCTTTTGGTTATGGCCAAAAAAGGAAAGATTCCAAATAAGCTGTTAGCAACAGCAACAGAACTTTTCAGTGGAGGTAATTCACACAATGCCAATAATGATAGCTTATTATCTGATACCTATGATGTATGTGAAGCAATCGCAGAAGCGGCACTGGTCGAACCTACGATGGAAGAAATCAAAAAGGCAGGAATGGAGTTATCGGACAATCAGCTCATTGCTATCTTCAATTATGCACAGCGAGGTATCGAAGCATTAAATAACTTTCGTTAAAAACGAGAAGATTTTAAATGTACTAGGAATGGCAAATGTATACAACTGCCGTCCTAGTACATTATTGGAATTATCCGGTTATGAAGCATATTGTTTTGATGAGGCATGTGCTTATATAAGGATGAAAATGCAAGATGGTGAAGAACCTCAATTTATAAAAGAAAATGTAAAAAATAAGCATTTTAAAAGTGCAAGTGAAATGTATAATGCATTGGGGGTGATAAATGGCGCAAAAGAAATGAGGTGATTAAATGGCTGTTGATGTAGGTTCTGCGGTTGGTTATCTGGATTTAGATATATCAAAATTTTTAGCAAGTTTAAATCAGGCAAACACAGAAGCTCAAAATAAAACAAAGAATCTTGGTAATACACTTGGCGACGGATTGAAAACTGTCGGTGATAAAATAACCGGAGCAGGAAAAACATTGACTGTAGGTTTAACAACACCAATAATTGGTGCAGGTGTCGCCGCTGTTAAAACTACAGCAGACTTTGATAAATCAATGTCACAGGTCAAAGCGGTTTCTGGAGCAACTGGTAAAGACTTTGATGCACTTAGGGCTAAAGCAAGGGAAATGGGTGCAACTACAAAGTTCAGTGCTTCAGATGCGGCAGATGCTATGAACTATATGGCTATGGCCGGATGGAAATCTAATGATATGCTTGGTGGTATATCTGGTATTATGGATTTGGCCGCAGCATCTGGTGAGGATTTGGCGACAACGTCTGATATTGTAACTGATGCTTTGACAGCGTTTGGAAAGTCTGCAGACGATTCTGGACATCTTGCAGATGTAATGGCTGCGGCCAGTTCAAATGCAAATACAAATGTCTCAATGCTTGGTGAAAGTTTTAAATATGTTGCGCCAGTAGCCGGTGCTATGAAATACTCAATGGAAGATACTAGTATTGCATTAGGTTTAATGGCAAATGCAGGTATTAAAGCATCACAAGGTGGTACAAGTTTAAGAACCGTCTTGACTAATCTGGCTAAGCCTACGGATGAAATGGCGCAAGCTATGGATGACCTTGGTGTTAGTTTACAGAACGATGATGGCTCAATGAAATCGTTACGAGAGGTAATGGTTGATTTGAGAAAAGGCTTTGGTGATTTGAAAGTGTCGCCAGAGGAACTTACAGAAGGTCTTGGCAAACTTGACGAAGCACTTGCAAACGGGGAAATTACTCAGGACGAGTATAATGAACAGGTTGAACGTTGGATAAACAAAACCTTTAAAGCTGAGGATGCATTGAAGGCACAAACTGCGGCGACACTTGCTGGTAAAACAGGAATGTCCGGTTTGTTAGCAATTGTTAATGCATCTGAGGAAGATTTTAATAAATTAACAAACGCTGTTGATAATTCCAAAGGTGCAGCGCATGATATGTCCGAAATTATGATGGACAACCTTGGTGGGCAATTGCAAATTGTTAAATCAGGATTGGAAGAACTGGCAATTAGTTTTGGTGACATAATGATGCCGGCAATTCGGGATTTTGGTAGTTTTATACAAGGTCTTGTAGATAAATTAAATGGACTTGACGAAAACCAAAAACAAATGATTTTAACCATTGGAATGGTGGTTGCGGCTGTAGGTCCACTGCTACTTATTCTAGGAAGTGCAATATCAATTGCAGGTGGACTAATTAAAGACTTTAATGCTATTTCTGAAGCTGTAACAAAAGTTAAAGATGGATTCGGTTTATTGCAAACGGTATTGCCAACCATTACTGGCCCCATGATAGCTGTCGCAGCAGTTGTTGGTGTCTTGGTTGCGGCTTTT
>JAFWUA010000011.1 GCA_017518785.1 Neisseriaceae bacterium | reverse complement strand
CCTGCAAGGCTGCCTGAAACTTGGCTGTTAATTTATCAAATCTCATTTGTGTATTCCTTTCAAAATAAAAATTTCAATTAGGAAAATAAATAAGATTGATTTTGAAAATGTCAAGGGCTTGGGGGGATTTTTTTAAAAAAGGGTTTATTTTGACTGCGTCAGCAAACAAGCCGAAATTTCTGCGAGCGAAACGATAATTCAAGTTTTGCAGTGATATAAATTTGTTTTACCCTTCACCATTCATTTCTTCAATTTCGCATGCAACTCCCAACGCAATCTGCATCATCGATAACCAATCATGTTCTTCATTAGACACATCATCATCTGCCACAATAATTTGTTTAATGGCATCCATTAATCGTTGTTTGTGTAATGGTGAAAGGCGGTCAAGTCTCACCAATAAAGAAGAGAGACTTCCCAATGGAATATTGTCTTGATAAGCAATAATCGGCAAACCACAATATTCATTGGCTGCATAAAAGGTAGCTTCGGCATTTTTGCCTTGATTAGCGAAACGAGCAGTTAGCATCAATAATCGTTGCATTGGCTCCATTAATTGTTCTTGTGTTAAAGATGGCAAAAATGTATCCAATGATGATACTTTAAGACTGCCGAAAACTGCTGCATAAACACAATGTTCAAACAGTGTGATTTTTCCATCTGATTTAATTATATTTTGTAAGAATGTTTTATATTTATTAATATTTTCTTCGCCAATAATATTCAAACGCACATTCGGCAATGCTACTGCCAATACCGCGAAACGTTGTTTTTCCGGCAGTGTATGTTCTAATAGCTGTTTGATATTTTCATATAATTGTTTATTGAATAATTGTGCAATGTCCAAACATGCTTTTTTATCCGCATTATGTCTTGCAAGCATTGCAACCACAACCGCAGGTGCTTTTTCCGGCAGTCTTGCAGCATTAAACCAATATTCTTCATTTTCCAAATTTTCAGTTGATTTTTTAAGTAATGATTCGTCAGAAATATTAGCAATAATTCCCAAAGCAAATGCAGCTGATGCCGCATGATAAACGTTAGAATCATCTTTATCAAATGTGGCAACTCTAACAATGTCATCTTGTGTTTGTGGTA
This sequence comes from Neisseriaceae bacterium, assembly GCA_017518785.1. Taxonomy (GTDB): domain Bacteria; phylum Pseudomonadota; class Gammaproteobacteria; order Burkholderiales; family Neisseriaceae; genus RGIG9985. Next base: position 3,941 of record JAFWUA010000011.1, on the reverse strand, counting down.
ATTCCCCATTCCAATGTGGAAGTAGCTTATGAATGCGTTGACGTGTATCAGGGTGAGTATGCAAAATCTGAAATTAATAAATTGGATTGCTACCAAATGTAAACAGCAAATGAGACAACTCTTGCATAAAAGTATCAGCAAATAAAATATAAGACCATTTAGTTTGCAAACTTTTTTGTAAAACAGATGCAATACCATTGGGATTACGTGCTAATTGCACTGCGGTAGCATCTGCTTGAAAAACATTCTGTCTACAAATTGATGATTTAATAATTTGTGCAAAAAAATGACCAATATAACTTACCACAACCATTAGTGATAACGGTAAAAATAAAAAAATACCTAATACAATCGAATAAAAAGAAACAATAAATGATGTTGCTTCATGTTGGTCTAATTCTTTTTTATGAACTCTGTTGATTTCTTTGGAAAATGGCTTAAAAATAATAGAAAAGAATTTTTTAAGATGAATATAAATAAAATCTAAACCAAATAAAACACCATATACCAAAGTATTAAGCCTTGCATGCCCATTTATAATTTGTGCCATTTCATAAGCAATAACACCTTGCAATTCATCACGATTTAAGATCTCAAAAGCACCTCGTGTAATTCCAATTGCCATATCAGTAGGACGCAAACCTGCGGCAAAAGCATTAACCGAAGGTTCCATTTTTAAAATATAAATATGAGGTACAGGAATATTCGCAGAAATGGCAATTTCTTCAACGGTATTACGTAGTCTTTGCTCTTGCAGATTATCTGTTGTTTTTAATAAAACTCCTCCTGCCATAATTGCAGAATAATTTCCTTTTGATAATTGTTTTAATTTCTTGACAGATGCTGAAAATACTAAAACTGGACACAGAAATCCAATCAGCCAAAGAAGAGAATTAGGAAAATTAGCATTGGGCAAAAAAACTAATAAAAACAACTTAATTGCCAAAGCAGATAAAGTTGTAATTGCCACAGTTAGTAAAAAAGTTGCCACTAAAAACAAAGCCAACAGAAACCATGCTTTACGAATACTTTCTTCCTGTTGGCGATAAAAATTAATAGCCATATTTTAAATCAATTATTCTTTGAAATTTACAACAGGTGCAACGTCAATTTGCGGTTTATCGTCAAATTCCAATAAAGTAGCATCTGGACCGTGTCCCAAAGGTCCTGCCACGATATTATTTGGAAAATATTGGCGATATAGATTGTATTCAGTAACACAATCATTGTAATGCTGACGTGAAAATTCTATTTTATTTTCGGTTGATGTAATTTCTTCGTGCACCATCACCATATGTTTATCAGCTTTGATTTCTGGGTAGTTTTCTATAACCATGCTAAAACGTCCCAAAGCTGATTGTAAATTTTGTTCTGCTACTGCAAAGGCTTGTACCAAATCTGGATTATTCAGAGAATTTTTTAAACCAGTCAAACCTTTTACCGCACCATTACGTGCTTCAATCACTTCTTGCAAAGTTTCATGCTCATGTTTCAAATATCCTTTGGCAGTTTCTACCAAATTAGGAATTAAATCATGACGGCGTTTAAGTTGCACATCAATTTGTGCGAACGCATTTTGAAAACGATTTTTCAATAACACCATACGGTTGAAAATAGCAATCAACCAACCTGAAATAAACAAGAAAATTAACAGCAAAACAAGAAAAAATATAGTAATACCTGACATGATTATTCTCCTATACAAGACTTACATAAAAACGCTTTGCATTGTACATGTTATTTCTAAAGTCTGCCGGAAAACTTTATCTCATAGAGACTCCTGCAAAACTCGTCATTCTGAATTTCACAAAGTGAAATGAAGAATCTAACTTATTGTTTATCAAGATTCTTCGCTACGCTCAGAATGACGAGTAATAGAAAAAATCGAGTTTTGCAGGAGTCTCTGGTTGCCAAAATAATTTTTATATCGCTCCAAAATGTGTAAGACGGCACAATCACTTCATCGCCTGCTTTTATTTCCGCAGCTTCTAACGCCAAATGTAAACCAGAAGTGGCAGAATTAACTGCCAATGCCATAACGCCATTACCTAAATAATCAGCAAAATTTTGCTCAAACTGCCGTGCCTTTTCCCCCAGTCGTACCCAAGCCAGAACGCAGCGTATCCTCTACTTCGGCAATTTCTCTTCACCAATGTCAGGGGAAAAAAAAAGGGGGAAAAAAATATTTTTACTCATAAAATTTATAATTTACAACATATTAAAAATAAATAAGAACAATTTTTAATCATACAAAGCTTGAATTTCACAACCATAAATTTCTTCAAAAAACTCTCATTCTTGCACTATTGCCATTGTGTTTTTCTTGATAAATAGTGTATCTTTCGTGTTTTTAATAGTTGAACGTATTTTAAGTTGCGTTTTTAAGGAATAATTTATATATGTTGCAATTTACTGTGATACCGGTTACTCCGTTATACCAAAATTCTACCCTTATATGGGACGATGAAACTTCCGATGCAATTCTTACAGATGTTGGTGGAGACGTTGAAAATCTGTTAGAAGCTGTCCGAAATTATAATGTCAATTTACGTGGCATTTGGCTTACACATGGGCATTTTGACCATATCGGTGGAATAGCAGATTTATGTAAAACCCATAATGTACCAATATTAGGTCCTCATGAAGAAGATACTTTTCTTTTAGATAAGCTTCCACAAGTTGCTGCACAGTATGGTATGTCTGCTGGAAAGTTTATACCAACACGCTTTTTACAAGATGGTGATAGTTTATCAGTTGGCAAATATAAGTTTCGTGTGTTGCATATTCCTGGTCATACACCAGGTTCGGTAGTGTATTACTGTGAGGAAGCAAAATTATTAATTGCAGGAGATGTATTGTTTTTAGAATCGATTGGACGCAGTGATTTTCCACGTTCAGATGGAGAGGCTCTATTAAATGGTATTCGTAACAAGATTTTTGTTTTGCCCGATGATGTTCGTGTGATTACTGGACATGGTGCATTGACCACAGTTGGACATGAAAAGCGATGCAACCCTTTTTTTTTTAAGCCAATAATCAATCAACTACCACGTGCTGTTTTATTTGATTTAGATGGAACATTATCCGACACCGCTCATGATTTGGGTGAAGCATTAAATATCTTGCGAAGACGTGAAAATTTGCCCGATATTCCTTTTGATAAAATTCGTCCAATAGCCAATCATGGAGCAAATGCACTAATTAAATTAGGTTTCGGAATTGATGAAAATCATTCAGACCATCAAATTTGGCGTAAAGCATATTTAGATGCTTATGCTAAATGTTTTGATCGCAAGCCATTGCTTTTTAATAACATTGATAGAATGTTACGTGTTCTTCATCAAAATGACATTGCTTATGGAATTGTAACAAATAAACCTAAAAAGTTTACCGATGCACTGGTGCTCAAATTAGGTTTCACCATCAAACCACAAATTGTTGTTAGTGGTGATACTTTGCCGTTTGCCAAACCTCACCCTGCACCACTGCTATACGCAGCCGAAAAAATCCAAATTTCACCATCAGAATGTGTTTATGTGGGCGATGCCTTACGTGATATAGAAGCTGGTAAGTCTGCCGGAATGAAAACTATTTTAGCCACTTGGGGTTATATAGCAGAAGATGAAAAAACAGAAGAGTGGCAAGCTAATTATATTGCACAAAATCCTTTCGATATATTGCGTTATATAGGATTGCATGCGAATTATCAAAATTAGTTAATTTGATTTGAATATACTTATTGAGACTCCTGCAAAACTCGATTTTTTTCTATTACTCGTCATTTTGAGCGTAGCGAAGAATCTTTATAAACAATAAGTTAGATTCTTCATTTCACTTCGTGAAATTCATCAATGACGAGTTTTGCAGGAGTCTTTATTCAGCAGTGTAGTGTAGCGAAACAAAGATTGGTTCAGAATGATGAAGTGAAAAAAACGAGTTTT
>JAFWUA010000010.1 GCA_017518785.1 Neisseriaceae bacterium | reverse complement strand
CCGGTGTATTTGATTAGTGGTAGTTTGACATGTTTAATTTCTTCACGCCAATTGGGGCTACATAGTGCAAGATAAAATTTTTGAGGGTGATTTTGGCGTAGTTGTTCGTGAAGTTTTACTAATGCACTGCGTTTTTTAGCAATCATTAAGAGTCCTGATGTGTCTTTGTCAAGACGGTGGACTAATTCCAAATACCTTGCATCAGGACGCATTTGTCTCAATTGCTCAATCATTCCTAAACTAATGCCACTTCCACCATGAACTGCTATACCAGATGGTTTGTCAATTACCAATAAATAATCATCTTCAAAAACAATTTTTAAATTATATTTCATTGATGAGACTACACTGCCGGAAAGATTTTTTTCAGCAGTTCTAATCGGAGGTATTCTAATTAAATCATCAAGTTGTAGTTTGGTGTTGGCTGTGGCACGCTTTTTATTAATTCGAACTTCTCCTGAACGAATCATGCGGTAAATGCGGCTGTTGGGAACTCCTTTAAGATTGCGTAATAAAAAATTGTCTAATCGCTGACCTGTGTCATTATCATTAACTTGGTATATTTGTGCTAAATCTTTGCCAACTATCGTCATTTTACCTATAATCCCCCAATTGGATTTTTTGTGTGTGATGTTAAAGTTAACAATCATCTTACGCAAAAAGCAATCCTTGATTGATAACTTATTGAATAAACGTTATATTTAATGGTTTCCGGCAGAGTTGCTTGATAACGCAATTTGTGTAAAACGTATCTGTCGGATTAATTTTTTATTATTTTAACAAGTATATAAACATCTGCACAATTGATGCTATGAATCGTAGCTTGAAAGCACACAGTGCGGGCTTATAAAAAATGGAAACGAATTGATTCCATAAGTAATTAAGTTTGACCATATTTACATCACCTGTCGTAAGACTTTGTAAAAAGCAGCAAAAGAGAATGATGTGAGTATTTGAAGAGTATTGATAAATTTTGTTACGTTTAATAAGGGTAGATTAATAGCTGTATTCACTCTTAATATATTGATTTTTATAGATAATTTGATATAAGGTTTGTTAGGTTAGATTCAAATAATCTAAAAAATAGCTCTTTGATAGTTCTTCGTGTAACTAATTGATTATTTTAACTATTATCATTAGTTATGGTTCAAAAACTGATTGCAGTAGCCTCTTGTGTTGGGTGTTTGTTTTTACAAAACCATGAGGTTTGATTTATGAAACGTATGTTGTTTAATGCCACGCAAGCGGAAGAGTTACGTGTGGCAATTGTCGATGGACAAAAATTATTAGATTTAGATATTGAAATTATTGGTAATGAACAACGTAAAGGCAATATTTATAAGGGAACAATTACACGTATAGAACCTTCATTAGATGCGTGTTTTGTAGATTATGGTACTGATAGACACGGTTTTTTACCATTCAAAGAGGTTTCGCGTAGTTATTTTCAAAATTATGAAAGTGGTCGTGCCAAGATTCAAGATGTGTTGCAAGAAGGCATGTCGGTTTTGGTGCAGGTGGAAAAAGATGAACGTGGCAATAAAGGTGCCGCACTGACTACTTTTATCAGTTTAGCCGGACGCTATTTGGTGTTAATGCCGAACAATCCACGTGCAGGTGGAGTTTCACGACGTATTGTTGGCGATGAACGTCAAGAACTCAAAGATGTGATGAATCAGTTGGAAGTGCCACAAGGCATGAGTATCATCGCACGCACTGCCGGAATAGGTCGTTCAGTCGAAGAAATGCAATGGGATTTGAGTTATTTAATCTCTTTGTGGCAAGCTGTTTCTAATGCCGCCTCAACTGAAAATATTCAACCATTGATTTTGCAAGAAAGCTCTTTGGTTATTCGTGCAATCCGAGATTATTTCCAACCTGATATTGGTGAAATTTTGATTGATAACGATGAGGTATTCCAAAAGGTATATCAATTCGTTTCTTTGGTTATGCCAAACAATTTATCTTGCGTGAAACGCTATAACGGTGATATGCCACTGTTTTCGTGTTTTCAAATTGAGCATCAAATTGAAACGGCATTTTCGCGTGAAGTGCCATTGCCATCTGGCGGTGCAATTGTTATTGACCATACCGAAGCTTTGGTGTCTATCGATATTAATTCTGCACGTGCAACCAAAGGTGCTGATGTTGAAGAAACTGCAACTAAAACTAATTTAGAAGCAGCAGAGGAAATCGCAAGACAAATGCGTTTGCGAGACTTGGGCGGCTTGATAGTTATCGATTTTATCGATATGGAAAATCCTAAAAATCAACGCCAAGTGGAACAAGTATTGCGTGAAGCACTGAAACAAGACCGTGCACGTGTGCAAATGCAAAAATTATCTCGTTTTGGCTTGATGGAGTTATCTCGCCAACGTTTGCAATTGTCTTTGGGAGAATCTACCCATATTACTTGCCCGCGTTGCTATGGCACTGGCGTTATTCGTGGTACAGAATCATCTGCATTGCATATTTTGCGTATGATTCAAGAAGAAGCAATGAAAGAAAATACGGGAGAAGTAAAAGCACAAGTTCCAGTTGATGTGGCAACTTTCCTTTTAAATGAAAAACGTGCCGAACTTTTCAATTTGGAAGACCGTTTGGGAGTGCCAATTGTTCTGATTCCAAATATTTATTTGGAAACTCCTCATTACACTGTGGAGCGTATTCGATTTGATGATATTGATGAGAAAAGTGTTCCAAGTTATAAGCAAGTCGAGGAAATTAAGGAAGAAGATACAACTCGTGCTATTACAGATAAAAATCGTAAAGTTGTGCAAGAAGCAGCAGTGCAGGGTATTACTCATAATAAACCAGCACCTGTTGCACCTTCTTCATCTTTGTTTAATCGATTGGGATTGGTAAAATTT
>JAFWUA010000009.1 GCA_017518785.1 Neisseriaceae bacterium | reverse complement strand
AACGCAGAGCAGGGCTTTGCACGCGTCCTGCGGATAAACCTGTGCGAATTTTCCGCCACAATAAGGGCGACAAATTAAAACCAACCAAATAATCCAAAGCACTGCGAGCTTTTTGAGCATCAACTAAATCTAATGATAATTCTCGCGGATGAGCAATAGCATTCAATACTGCACCTTTGGTAATTTCATGAAACTCCACACGCTTCATGGGTAATTTTTTTAGACCTCGTTTGGAATGCAAAATATCCTGTAAATGCCATGAAATAGCTTCACCCTCTCGATCAGGGTCGGTTGCAAGGTAGACAATTTCACATTCTTTAGCGGCCTTAACAATCGCTTCCACATATTTTTTATTGCGTGGCGTTTCTTCAAATTTCATCGCAAAATCGTTGTCGGTATCAACCGAACCGTCTTTGCGTATCAAATTGCGAATATGACCGTAGGAAGCTAATACTTCAAAATCATTGCCTAAATACTTTTTCAGTGTTTTGGCTTTACTTGGAGATTCAACAATCAATAGGTTTTTACTCATTTTTATAAATTCTTCAAAATTGTAACGTTTTCCGGCAGACTATTAACAGTATGTTTTTTAATGAAAAATACCTCTATCAACATTTCTATCATCAAACACACTGAATAGTGATTCGTTTAGATTATCAGGCAATCTTTCGCTTCTATCTCCCAAACGAATCAAGGTTAGCAATTTGGCGTTATCAACGGTTATTTCTTCATGTGGTAAATTCATCAGGGCATTGGTGATAAATTCGCAATCACTCAATGAAATTTCACCGGTACGACCCAAAGAATACAACAATCCTCGTACATCAGTGGGCAAAGTGCTTTGTTCTTGCGTATCAAAAACACGAATAGAACGCATCTTTGGTAAATTTACTGATTCAGATGTCCAAGCGTATTGGTAGAACAATGTATTCATACAATTAATGGCACAACCAATAGCATAGGAATCATATCCCTCATTGATTAAACATTCCAAAATTGATTCACGTGTTGGTGTCCCTTCATCATTTTGAAAATGCTCTAATAATGAAAGAAATACATCAAACATCGGAGTTGTGTTGCTCATAATAATCTTTAATTTTCTAACTAATTTTCAGTTTAACGGATTCTCTGATAACGACCGCCAGATGTGGTCATTATCATTCCATCTAATTCCAAATCTAACAACGTTGCATAAATATCAGCAGGGTGCCATAAAAGTTGTTGTGCTAAATCATCTGGGTGAATCGCATCAAATCCCATTGCCGATAACAACGCCGTGCGGTGTGCATCTTCCTGCTTTTGTTGGTTAAGGTCAAGAGTTTCATGATGTGGGGTTTGTTCAGATGATTGAACGGTTGATGACAAATCATTTGCATCAGTATCTATTGAAGTCTGCCGAAAAGACTTATTTTTGCTATCATCAGTTGCAATAGTATTTATTTGAGTCTGCCGGAAAGTTTTTTTCTGTATTTGTTTGCTATTTATCTTTTCATATTCAGACAAAATATCTTGGGCACAAGTAACCAATATTGCACCATCGCGAATTAATTTATGACAACCAGAGGCTTGTAGATTAAGAATCGAACCTGGAACAGCCATTACATCACGTCCCATTTCTCCTGCAAGACGAGCAGTAATCAGAGAACCTGATTTTTCTGTGGCTTCGATTACCACTGTTGCTCGACCTAATGCCGCAATTAAACGATTTCTACGTGGAAAATTAACTGCTAATGGAGCTGTTCCCAATGGGAATTCAGACAGCAATAAACCTTTTTGTGCCATCTCATGTGCTAAATCACGATTTTTAGCAGGATAAACACGATCTATACCAGTTCCTAAAATTGCAATCGTACTAGCAGTTTCATTTAATGCACCGCGATGTGCGGCAGAATCTATTCCATCTGCAAAACCAGATACAACCGTCCAAGATTGTGATGCAAGATCTTTGGCAAAAGAAGTTGCGATTTTTGTACCTTGTACAGTTGCATGGCGACTGCCAACAATGGCAATCATCTTTTGTTGTAATAACTCACTTTTACCTCGTAAAAATAATACAGGTGGCGGTGCTATTCCTTCTGCTAATACAAGAGGATAATCTTCATCTAATAATGTCATTAAACGACAGTTTTCATTTTTTTCAAACCATGTTAAAGATTCCTCTACTGTTTTAGTTGCCTCTTTTTTTAATAGTGCGTCTAATGCTTGATCTGGGCGTTCCAAACATGGACGTAACTCATCAGAAGATGCCTTAAAAACTTCTTTGGCATTACCAAAACGTTGCGTTAAGGAAGCAAAGGAAATTGGTCCAATATATGGAGTAAAAGCCAATAACAAATAGTAATAAATATTATCTTGCTGCATCGTCTAAATTATCATCTGCATTAATATAAATAAGTCTTCTGGAAAAGGTTTTTATCGTTGATTTATAGCAAAATACAATACGCCATTTAGTCTGTGCCTGAAAACATTTCATTATAGATTTAGAGCAAAAAGCATCAAAGCGTTCTACCTGCGACACTATTAAACAATACAGCAAAGCTTTGACTATATATTCTGCGATTCAAGCGACTACATAAAAAAAGCGTATGCAGTTTATGATACATACGCTCTTTTTAATACCTATCTAACCATTAACGAGAAGCATTCACAACTTTTTCAGGAGGAATATTGATATCCTCTAAATCAAGACCAGGATTAGATGCTACATCGCCAATAGTAACTTCATTAGTAGAATCAATCAAAACCGCATAGGACAAGTTATCGCTAGTTAAATAAACCATAGCTAAACCAATTTCTTCTGCCGGAATAATTGAATATTCAACACGACCAGCACCTTTTTTACGTTTTGGTTGATGAATTTTGTAAAGACTAACAATCGTACCACGATCCAAGCCATGCAATTCACCACGATTCAACAGAACTGTTTGATATTGACCAGCTTCACTTACACCATTGAAAATACGTACAACACGAGCTTCCACCTTAACCATTGGATCATGTGGTGCAAAATTGAAACGTTCATGAGTACCTTCCGGTACATATCTCAAACGATCACCTTCTCTGATTTCAGAAGAAGATTTCAATACTTCCATTGGTTGAGCAATGGTAGCAGGAGCCTTTATTAAAGAATTTACTTTGTTGTAACGTTCACCTGGTGCAAGTTTTTCCGCTTCTTCTGCGGTTTGACGTACAGTAGGACCTCCACGTTTAGAAGTTAAAGTTGCAACTTCGCCGTTATAAACCACCTCTTGCCCCAAAACTACTTTGGTATCAGGATCAACGATGTCGCCATTAACACGATAAACAAGATAACGACCAGATTCTTTAACACCATCGGCATACACACGATCACCAACCGAATACATGATACGTTTATCTGGGCCTGCAACTAATGATGGAGCTTTGTCTGTTTCTTCTTTTGAAATTACATTAGGGTGTTGCATAAATGAACGCAACACTCCCATAGGCAATGTTGCAATGCTATAACCATTTGATTCATCACGAACGCTTGGAGATAGCTTGATAGTGGTAGAACCGCTACCATCACCTTCAATACTTAAACGAGGCTTACCGTTCACATACTTCAATACCAAAACTTGACCTGGATAAATCAGATGTGGATTTTTAATCTGTGCCTTGTTCATACCCCATAATTCTGGCCATTTCCAAGGTTTATTTAGATACATACCAGAAATACCCCACAAGGTATCTCCACTCTTAACCGTGTAACGCTGCGGTGCGTTTCCCTTAACACTCAAAGCGAAAGACGGTGCAGAAATTGCTAAACTCATTGCACAAAGCAAGGTTATAATGGGTTTTTTCATAATGATGATTCCCTTTACGATTTGTAGATGTATAACAGATTAATATGGCTCTAATCATATTCCATATTTACTGTTTAATACCAGCATTATGTTTATTTTTTTGTGTAACATGGCAATTTATGTCATTTTTTTACCATTTTTAAGTAATACGAAAGAATTTATGGCAATCCTTAATATTTTAAAATATCCAGATGAACGCTTACATATAGTTGCATCGGAAGTTGAAACAATAGATGACAATATCAAACAAATTGTTGCTGATATGGCAGAAACAATGTACCAATCTCGTGGCATTGGTTTAGCTGCAACCCAAGTTAATATCCACAAACAAATTGTAGTGATGGATTTATCCGAAGAAAGAAATGAATTACGTGTTTTTATTAATCCCCAAATCACACACTCTTCTGGAGAAACCACTTATGAAGAAGGTTGTTTATCTGTTCCGGGAGTGTTTGAAAAAGTTACTCGAGCTCAAAATGTTACAGTAACGGCATTAAATGAACACGGACAGTCTTTTACTTTGGACGCAGATGGACTGTTGGCCATTTGTATTCAACACGAGTTGGATCATTTGAAAGGAAAAGTATTCGTTGAATATTTATCTCAATTAAAACAGAATAGAATCAAAACTAAAATGAAAAAATTAGCAAGAGAGGCTTAAATAATGAAAGTCATTTTTGCAGGAACTCCTATTTTTGCCGCACATGCACTAAACGCTATTAACAATGAACACGAGGTAGTTTGTGTTTTAACTCAACCAGATCGCCCATCTGGTCGTGGTATGCGTCTAAAACCATCTGCTGTAAAAGAAATGGCGTTAAAACTTAATTTAACCGTAAGGCAACCGGAAACATTGAAAAATGCTGATATTCAAAAGATATTATCTGACTATCAAGCAGATGTTATGGTTGTAGTCGCTTATGGATTATTATTACCCAAAGCGGTGTTGGATATTCCCAAACATGGTTGTTTAAATATTCATGCTTCCTTGTTACCGCGTTGGCGGGGTGCAGCTCCAATTCAACGTGCAATTGAAGCAGGTGATAAAGAAACTGGTATTTGCATTATGCAAATGGACGAAGGATTGGATACTGGTGATGTTTTACACCGCTCTATTTGTGAGATTGGGTCTCGTGAAACGGTGGCAACACTGCATGATAAATTAATGTTGCAAGGTGCTATTGATATTGTTGCAATTCTACAACAATTACCAGATATTAAACCTCAACCTCAACCGACCGAAGGTATCACTTATGCTAAAAAAATCGGCAAAGATGAAGCTCGTATCAATTGGCAGAAATCCGCACAATACATAGACCGTCAAATCCGTGCATTTACACCATTTCCAGGTGCTTGGACTACATATCGAGATAGATTATTGAAAATACATTGTGCCTTTTATGAAAATAAACCGTGCAATGAACCAGCAGGTACAATTTTACAAGCAGATAATGATGGAATTGTTGTAGCAACATCTGATGGTCTCATTCGTATTACAGAAATACAGTCTGCCGGAAGCCGTAAACTATCAGTACGTGATTTTTTAAGTGGTAATCATTTGGCTGTTGGTGATGTTTTAGGAGTTTCCATTGAGTCTGCGTGAAGTTCAAATAGCAGCAGCTAAATGTTTATTAGCTGTTGAATCAGGTAAAAATTTGCATCAGGCGTTGTTAGAAGTTCAGCACGGTAACAATTTCTCGATGCAAGAATATGCACAGCTAATGGATATTTCGTATGGTACTCAACGCTTTTTGGGGAGTATTCAATTTTATTTAAACACTTTGGTTAAGCGTCCAATACCAGATAAAACGTGTGATGCTATTTTAAGAGTGGTACTCTATCAATTATCCCACACTCGCAATATGGAACATGCGGTAGTCAATGAGGCAGTAAGTGCATCTTCTCGTATAGCAAATGGCAAATATAAATCACTTGTTAATGCTGTTTTGCGGCGTTTTCTGCGTGAAAAACAATCTATACAGAAGCTTGCACAAAATGACTGTATTGCACGAGATAATTTTCCATTGTGGTGGCTTAAACGTTTAGAGAAAGATTATCCACAAGATGCACGTAAAATCATCGAATCTGCTGCCATTCACCCACCAATGACTTTAAGGGTAAACTGCCGGAAAACTTGTGGTAAAGAATATATTTCATTACTAAAACAACAAAATATTGATGCAGTTTTATTAGATGATTATGCAATACGTCTCGATAAAGGAGTACCTGTATCACAATTACCACACTTTGCTGATGGTTTTGTATCAGTACAGGACTTTGGTGCCCAACGTGCAGCACACATTTTAGATGTAAAAGATGGCGAAATGGTTTTGGACGCTTGTTGTGCACCTGGCGGTAAAACTACACACATTTTAGAGTTAGCAAATTGCAACATGACTGCATTGGATATTGATAATAAGCGTTTATCACAAGTTGCAGATAATCTTTCGCGTCTTGGTTTTCAAGCTAAATTGATAGCTTCTAATGCGGCTAATCTTCAAGAATGGTTTGATGGAAAATTATTTGATGCAATTTTAGCTGATGTCCCGTGCACGGCCTCTGGCGTAGTAAGACGCAATCCGGATATTAAATGGTTACGCCGCCCTAACGATGCTGCTAAAACTGCAAATCAACAAATACCTTTATTGGATAATTTATGGAGTTGTCTGAAAACAGGCGGTAGAATGCTACTTGCAACTTGTTCTATTTTTCAAGAAGAAAATACACATCAAAAAGATGCTTTTCTTTTACGCAATCCTGATGCTTCTTGCAAAGTTGAAGAAATTCTTTTACCTAATGAAAATCACGATGGATTTTATTATGCCTTGTTGGAAAAAAATTAAATATTTT
>JAFWUA010000162.1 GCA_017518785.1 Neisseriaceae bacterium | reverse complement strand
GAATTAGGTATGTTATCCGCACGTTTTAATCGCATGATTGAACAATTACAAAGTGCCCAAGATGCAACTACCAAACTACATAAACAACAAGAAGATGCAAGACATTACTTGGAATTAATCCTTACCACCTTGTCATCTGGGGTAATGACTCTGGACGAAATGGGATTTTTAAAAACATTTAATCAAAGTGCAGTAAGAATATTAGATTACCCTTTGCATAAATTAGTTGGAAAAGCATTATCACTTTGGGAAAAAGAAGGAAGAAAAGAACGACACGTTGCAACATTTATTCAAACATTGTTAGACAATATAGACAATGATAAACAAATCGAACACAGTTATGATAATGATGAGCGGATAAGAATTTTATTAGGTAGAGCGATTGCGATTGCTAATGGTCAAGATACTTTGATTGTGTTTGATGATGTAACTCAATTAGTATCTGCACAAAAAGAAGCTGCTTGGGGTGAAGTTGCACGTCGCTTGGCACATGAAATTAAAAATCCGCTTACTCCAATTAGATTATCTGCAGAAAGATTAACTTGGAAACTTTCTGAAAAACTCGAAGCAAATGACAGCAGAATCCTGCAAAGATCAACAGATACCATTATTAATCAAGTAGATGCACTACAAGAAATGGTTGAAGATTTTCGCAATTATGCACGTTCAAGTTCGCTTAAATTAGAAGAAACTGATATAAATGAGCTTGTGCAAGACGTTTTAGTGCTATATGAGGATTCCACAAAATGTTGCTTTAATGTTACACTTGAAACTGAATCGTTATATATAAATGCAGACAAGACAGCATTGCGTCAAGTATTGCATAACTTATTTAAAAACGCGGTAGAAGCAGCATCAGAGGACAAAAATCCAGAAGTTAGCGTTTCCACAGAAAAATACGGTGAAAACGTAGTTGTAACAGTAACAAACAATGGCTTGTCATTTTCACCTGACATGATTCATCAGATTTTCGAGCCTTATGTTACAACCAAGAAAACTGGTACAGGTTTAGGTTTGGCAGTAGTCAAAAAGATTGTTGAAGAACATCATGGCACGGTTATTGCAAACAACAACGCAGATGGTTGTGCCATGTTGCAAATTACCCTTCCTTTATTGATGGAGAAATAATGCGTAGTAGCGATATTCTTATTGTAGATGACGAGATTGGCATTCGAAATTTATTATCTGAAATCTTACAAGATGAAGGATATGGTGTTGCTGTTGCAGAAAACGCCGAAACTGCACGAAAAATGCGGTTAGAAACTCGTCCAGCTATGGTTCTATTAGATATTTGGATGCCAGATTGTGATGGCATCACGCTTCTAAAAGAATGGTCTCGTGATGGATTGCTCGACATGCCTGTTGTGATGATGAGTGGTCATGCCAGTATTGATACTGCGGTTGAAGCCACCAAAATTGGTGCATTGGATTTTTTAGAAAAACCAATTGCCCTGCAAAAGCTTCTGACTACTGTAAAACGTGCTCTTTCGTATAGCAAGCAACAAGAAAACACTGTATTTTCTGTTGATAAATTAGGTAATGGCGAAGTTATACGTCAATTAGTTGGACAGTTAACAAAAGCTTCCAAACAAGATTTAAGCAAAACCATCTTATTAACCGGAGAACCTGGTTCCCCATTTTTATTAGTGGCAGAATATTTTCGTCATCGCAATCATGCTTGGATTGCACCTAATAAAGAACAATGGTTAAAACCTGCCCAAGATTGGATGAAAGCCGCACATGGTGGAACCTTATATTTAGGGAATGTTGCCGAATATGATATCCCAACCCAAGAGGCGATTTTATCGGTTTTAAGCCGTAGGGATAATTACAAAGTTAGAATTGTAGCTGCAAGTTCTCGCCCACTAACAGAATTGATAGTTCATGATAAATTTATCGAAAAATTAAGCGATGAAATATCAGGTATTAATATTTTAATTCCGCCATTACGTGCCCATATTGAGGATTTGCCTAATATTATTCAACAAGTATTGGTGCAATTGGTAGAAAGCAAACAAGTGAAATTAGTGCGTTTTCCTAATGCCACTATGAAATTGTTGCGGCAGTACAATTGGCCTGGAAACTTTACTCAACTGCGTCAAGTAATTAAAAGTTTAGCATTGGCAGCAGATGGCGATGTTGTTCAACCCGAACATGTAAACTACATATTAGAACAACATCAGATACGTTATACCGAAAATTACAATGGATTTAATCTTAATGTAACCTTGCGTGAATTGCGGCGTGAAGTAGAAAAATACTATTTTGAATACCATATGTATAAAGAGAAAAATAATATGAGTAAGGTTGCCAAACAAGTCGGTTTAGAGCGTACTCATCTATATCGCAAACTTAAACAATTGGATATTACTTTTCCCAAAACACGTGGTAGTAGTAATGTAGCTTCGCAGGAAGATAATGCCAATGATATTGTTGATGACGATGATTTTGAGTAATTTGTAAAAAAATGCCAATCTATTAAATTTAGATTGGCATTTTTAGTAAAGTCTGCCGGAAAAGGTTTATATAGAGACTCCTGCAAAACTCGATTTTTTCTATTACTCGTCATTCTGAGCGTAGCGAAGAATCTTTATAAACAATAAGTTAGATTCTTCATTTCACTTCGTGAAATTCAGAATGACGAGTTTTGCAGGAGTCTCTACAATTAAATTTTTTCCTGTACAATATCAACTGCACTTTTAGTGTATTTTTTTGACGTTACGTGAAAGGAATTTCAGCATGAATATCACAGCTCTTGCAATTGCTTTACTAATTGGTGCTATTGCCGGTTGGTTAGCTGGTTTAATTATGGGTGGTAAAGGTGGTTTAATCCGCAACATTATTTTAGGCATTATTGGGGGTTTAGTTGGCTCGTTTTTATTAGGCTTGCTTGGCATTGGTGGTGGCGGTTTGCTTGCTAATATTTTAATTGCTGTATTCGGTGCTTGCGTGCTAATTGGCGTAGGACGATTCTTAT
>JAFWUA010000161.1 GCA_017518785.1 Neisseriaceae bacterium | reverse complement strand
GAATATTTTATTTATGAATAATAAGTGATGAAAAACAAGTTTGGTAGATATTTTTGATTTTGTAAAAGTCTGCCGGAAAACTTAAATACTTTCCGGCAGACTTTTTAACATTAATAAGAAAACTATATTAAATCAAACTCGTTTAATTTGTGCACCTACGCCACCGAGTTTTTTTTCGATATGTTCATAACCACGATCTAAATGGTAGATGCGATCAACAATGGTAGTGCCTTGTGCCACTAAACCTGCGATTACTAAACTTGCAGAAGCACGCAAATCGGTTGCCATTACAGTGGCTGCTGATAAATGATCTACTCCATGAACAATGGCACAGTTACTATTGTTTTCTTCAATAATATTTGCTCCCATACGATTTAGTTCAGGGACGTGCATAAAGCGATTTTCGAAGATGGTTTCGGTGATAAGACTGCTACCGGTTGCAATGCTATTCATAGCCATAAATTGTGCCTGCATATCGGTAGGAAAAGCAGGGTATGGGGCAGTTCGAATATCTACCGCACGTGGGCGATTTCGCATTTCGATGCTAATCCAATCTTTTCCGCATTCAATAACGGCACCGGCTTCGACTAATTTATGCAAAATAGCATTCATGGTATGTGGTGCTGCGTTTTTTAAAAGCACTTTGCCACCGGTCATGGCAACTGCACATAGGAATGTTCCTGCTTCAATACGGTCTGCGATAATGCGATGGTTAGTGCCAGATAGTTTTTCTACACCGCGAATTATTAAAGTTGGAGTGCCAAGTCCGGTGATATGAGCTCCCATTTTAATTAGGCATTCTGCTAAATCAGAAATTTCTGGTTCCATTGCAGCGTTTTCTAAAACAGTTTCGCCTTCGGCAAGGGTGGCTGCCATCATCAGGTTTTCGGTACCGGTTACGGTTACCATATCCATAGTGATATGTGCACCTTTAAGTTTTTCTGCAGTTGCTTTGATATAGCCATGTTCGTTTTTAAATTCAGCACCCATAGCTTGTAAGCCTTTGATATGTTGATCCACAGGACGCGAACCAATTGCACAACCACCAGGTAGGCTAACTTGTGCTTCACCAAAGCGTGCTAACATTGGTCCTAATACCAAGATGGAAGCACGCATGGTTTTGACTAAATCATAAGATGCACAAAGATTGTTGATGGCGTTACACCTGATTGCAATTTTTGATGTGTTATCACTTTCGACAAAAGCTCCCATATCTTGCAGAAGACGGCTTGCAGTCATGACATCTTGTAGCATGGGGACATTGCTCAAATACAGTTTGTCGCTACTTAATATGGAGGCAAACATGATTGGCAAAGTTGCATTCTTTGCACCAGAAATGATAATTTCGCCATTTAACGGTTGATTGCTACCGGTTATATGTAATTGTTTCATAAACGATTTTTCCGTTTTATTGAGCACGCTCTTCTAAAATTGCTACTGCTGGTAGTTGTTTGCCTTCTAAAAACTCTAAAAATGCTCCACCGCCAGTGCTTATATAGTTGATTTTTTCGGTTACGTTAAATTGCGAGATTGCGGCTAATGTATCTCCACCACCTGCAATGGAGAATGCACTACTATCTGCAATTGCTTGTGATAGTAATTTTGTTCCTTGTGAAAATTGTGGAAATTCAAATACGCCAACCGGACCATTCCATACAATTGTGCCAGCTTGTTTGAGAAGTTTATCCAAAGTGGCTACTGATTCATCGCCAATATCTAAAATGCGATCATCCTCTTCTAATTCATTTACATTCTTTACTGTTGCGGTTGCGGTTTCGCTAAATTCTTTGGCAACACGTACATCAGTTGGAAGAGGTAAGGCACCACCTTTGGATTCGATTTTTTGTATGATACGTTTGGCATCTTCGATTAAATCTGGTTCAGACAGTGATGCTCCAATATTGATTCCTTTTGCTTGTAAAAAAGTGTTGGCAATGCCTCCTCCAACAATTAATCCATCTACTTTATCTGCCAAAGTTTCTAATACGGTTAGTTTAGTTGAAACTTTACTGCCTGCTACGATGGCAACCATTGGACGTTGTGGATTTTCTAATGCACGTGCAAGTGCATCTAATTCCGCAGACATTAAAATTCCAGCACATGCAATTGATGCATATTGTGCAACTGCATAAGTTGAAGCTTGCTTGCGATGGGCAGCACCGAAAGCGTCATTTACATATACATCGCAAAGGGAAGCATATTTTTTGCCTAATTCCTCGCTGTTTTTCTTTTCTCCAACATTGATGCGTACATTTTGTAACATAGCAATTTCGCCGGATTTTAATTGAGGAATGTCATCAAGATTATAGACTTTTATTTCTTTGTTTAATAATTTACCAGCATATTGGGCAATTGGAGTAACATCATCTTCCGGATTAAATTCACCTTCAACAGGACGACCCAAATGAGTCATGATAATTACGGCTGCACCTTGTTGCAAACAATATTCAATTGATGGCAATGAAGTTACAATGCGGGTGTCATCACTAATTGTTCCATTTTTGAATGGTACATTCATATCGGTGCGAATCAATACAGTTTTATCTTTTAGTGAAAGAGATGTTAATTTGGTAAAGTTCATGTTGTGCTTTCAATTTAAGTTTAATAAAAAGTCGCTATTATAACTGTTTTCCGGCAGACTATGGGATTGCAGTCTGCCGGAAAAAGTTATAGCATATCAACTTTATTTTTATTTATGGAAAAAACATATAATCATGAAAAAAATTCATCGAGAGACTTTGGCGATTCGTGGTGAACGTACCACTGGTGCATACGATGAACATGCACAGGCATTGTATTTGAGTAGCAGTTTTACTTTTGATACAGCACAAGAAGCACAAGAATTATTTTTGGGAGAAAAAGCGGGTTACACTTATTCGCGTACAGCTAATCCTAATGTTGATGCTTTTGCTATGCGTCTTGCTGCTTTGGAAGGAGCACAAAGTGGTATTGCTACGGCTACTGGTATGGCTGCTATTCAAGCGGTTTTTATGTCTTTTTTACAAAATGGCGATCATTTATTAGCAAGTAAAAGTTTATTTGGTTCAAGTATTGGTTTGATTAATACCTTGCATAGATATGGTATTGAAGTTGATTTTGTTCCGCAAAACGATTTATCCCAATGGCAAAATAAGATTCGTTCTAATACCAAAATATTATTTGTGGAAAATGTATCTAATCCTTTGTGTGAAATTGCCGATTTAAGCAATCTTTCTCATATTGCCAATCAAAATAATGCACTTTTGGTGGTTGATAATTCTTTTTGTACACCTGTTGTGCAACAACCTTTGCTTTTTGGAGCACATTTAAGTGTATCTTCTGCAACCAAAGGAATTGATGGTCAGGGCAGGGTAATGGGCGGAGCTATTTGTGGTGCATCAGAATTAATCGATACAATTTGGACTCATATTCGTACAAGTGGGGAGGTTCTATCGCCATTTAATGCTTGGATTCTATCATCTGGTTTGGAGACTTTATTTGTGCGTATGGAAAAACAATGTGCAAATGCTTTGGAATTAGCACAATGGCTACAAAATCAGCCACAAGTTGAAAAAGTCTACTATCCATTTTTGCCAAATTTCCCTCAATATGAATTAGCACGCAAACAGCAAACTATGGGGGGAATTGTATTAAGTTTTACCGTTGTTGGAGGCAAGGATGAGGCGTGGAAAGTTGTCGATAATGTGGAATTATTTTCTCGTACAGGTAATTTAGGAGATGTGCGTTCTACAATTACTCACCCCTACACCACTACTCATGCACGTGTTGAAGATAAAGAAAAAATCGCTTGTGGAATAACTCCGAATTTATTGCGGTTGTCAGTTGGATTGGAACATATTGATGACTTAAAAAATGATTTAGTGCGAGTGTTTAACTTATTGAGTTTGTAAATATATTGATTGTTTAAAATAGTCTGCCGGAAAGATATTTACAAGTTTTCCGGCAGACTTAAAAAAATTATTTAGATTTAGTGTGAGTGTGTTCGACTCCTCCGGTGATTTCACCGTAAACTTGGGTTTTAGCGTTTCCGTTGTTTGCACATGAGGATAGGCAGATTAACACTACAATGCTTGTAATAGTATATTTAATCGTCTTCATAATCTTTAACTTTAAAAAATTAACGGTAAATTTCTCCATAAATTTCTGTTTTCGTGTTACTACCATCGGTAGCACAGGATGATAAGGCGATAGCAATAACAATGATAGTGAAGATTCGCTTGAAAAAAATCATAATGTCTCCAATTTGACTTAATGCAAAAGCGAAGATTAACATGATTATTTATATTATCAAGTAAAATGCCCAAATTATTTTTTATTGGGTTTTTGACTTAATCGATTAAATAGGGTAACTTCTCCGACTTTTTGATACTTTTGCCATTTAATAGCAAAGAAATTTTAGCAATGGTTAGTCGAGTTTTAGGAAGAACATAATTTCATTTGAAAACACTGGAATGTAAATAGGAGTACAAAAATATGAAAATGATTAGTGCAGTCATCAAACCATTCAAATTGGATGATGTACGTGAGGCTTTATCAGAAGTAGGGGTGCAAGGTATGACAGTGTCCGAAGTAAAAGGATTCGGTCGTCAAAAGGGTCATACCGAAATTTATCGAGGTGCAGAATATGCTGTGGATTTTCTTCCCAAAATTCGCATTGACATAGCAGTGCAAGATGATGAAGTTGAAAAAATCATAGAAACCATCTCGCAAACTGCATATACCGGCAAAACCGGAGACGGTAAAATTTTTGTAATGAATTTAGAACATGTGGTAAGAATCCGTACCGGCGAAACAGATGAATCAGCAGTATAAATATATTGCAAATATGTAGTATAAGCGTTTTTCAAATAATCATTTTGGTTATTTATCAAAATGATTTTTGCTATCTGAAAAAATTTGTATAAGTTTGTTGGGATAAGAAACGATAAAGCAATTATTGATAAAAAAGACTGCCGGAAAGCATTTTTAAAATTCTTTCCGGCAGTCTTTGTGGGATATAACAATTATTTCAACAAGTGGGCAACGCCTGCTTGTTCTTCTTTTAATTCGGCAATGGTCTTGTCGATTAAGCCTTGACTGAATGCGTCAATTTCCAAGCCTTGAACAATTTTGTATTCGCCATTTTCGCAAGTTACTGGGAAACCGCTGATAATCTCTTTTTCAATGCCATAAGAGCCGTCAGATGGAATGCCCATCGTAACCCATTTGCCGTTTGTGCCTAAAACCCAGTCACGAATGTGGTCGATTGCAGCATTGGCGGCAGATGCGGCAGAAGATAAACCGCGTGCTTCAATAATGGCTGCACCGCGTTTGCCCACAGTTGGCAAGAATGTGTTGGCATACCATTCGTGGTCGTTAATCATCTCTTTAACGCTCGCACCGTCAATAGTG
>JAFWUA010000160.1 GCA_017518785.1 Neisseriaceae bacterium | reverse complement strand
TCACCAATACATTCAAGTGCAATTTCTAAATAACCTGATTGTGTGCATAATTCTTTAACTTTTTCAAGCCATTGTTTAAAATATTCTTCGTTGAATGTGCCGTCTGATTGTGTTCCTGGTATGGTTGTCCAATTGTTCAACAGTCGCCACGCATTCATCGCAA
This sequence comes from Neisseriaceae bacterium, assembly GCA_017518785.1. Taxonomy (GTDB): domain Bacteria; phylum Pseudomonadota; class Gammaproteobacteria; order Burkholderiales; family Neisseriaceae; genus RGIG9985. Next base: position 1,669 of record JAFWUA010000160.1, on the reverse strand, counting down.
TGGTTTTGGATTCTTTTGTGGATTCTTTTAACGGTTGATTTTCGTTTTTAGAACGGTAAATTAAACGAATAACTTCACAGAAAAATTCTGGCTCGTTGGATAATTTGTTTTCAAGAAGTTTTGGCGAAGCGTTATGTAATTGTGGGTCAAGCAAAGAAAGATAAGCCCATTCAACACGAAACAAGTCATCTTGACTAACCGTATTATTATCTTGAAGAAATTTAATCAGTTCGAGAATGCGATAACTATCTACATAATTAGGCTCATTCGATGAACAAGCCGCAAGCAAAGCTTGAACGCATTGTTCGGCATTAACTGGCTGTTTTATTATAAGCATCTTAAATAGACAGTTAATTGCTGTGTATGGTCTGTCGTATTGAATAAGTTTATCTACTGCAAAAGGAAGTTCATCGTTGTTATCATCTGCAAATATATTCGCAACAGCAATCTTCCAATATTCTTTTTCATCAAAACCAAGCCATTGCGAAACACGATTCCATGTTTCTTGATTAAAGGGTAAATACGCCAAAAATTGTGCTAATTGTTGTATTGTCCAAGTGGATTTATCTAAATCATCGCACCATTGATAGCCTTTGCGTTGGTAACTTTGCCAAATAAAACCATTGATTAAGAGTTTATATGTATCTATTTCCAAATAAGTAGGCAACAAAGTGCTATCAACCACAGAATCAGAAATAGCACTTAAAGCCAATCCTACCAGATAGGAATTAGAAACAGATTTCGCAAATTGAATAACGCCCTCAATACCGTCTTGTTGAAAGATTTCTGCAATCGCTGTTTCTCGTTTTTCGGCAACTTTTTGTCGTTGTATCTCCCAATTATTATGTTCTTCATATAAGTCAAAGTCATTATCAGTAAAAAGTCGCTGATACAAAAGAAATGGACTTTTAGGAGCAAGTTTTTGTGTGATTTTTTCAATACGAGTAAGCAGTTTGTCAGGAAGTGTCCATTCGGCATCAGGATAACGGCGGTGTTTTTGTGTGAAATTTATTAAACGCTCAAAAATAGGGCGGCGTTGTTCTTCTGGTAGTTCTAAAATATTTTTGGAATCAAGGGCTTCAAGTAGTTTATTTAAAGCAGATTTGGGTAGGTTTGCTAAACGAAGAATCAAGGTAGAAAGGCGGTCAATATTTTTATCGGCTTCCTGAATAGCAAGTTCTGCATAATAGTCAATCTGCTCCCAATAATTTTGATAAGTAACGCTTGGTTTCCAATCATCAGGAATAATTTTTCGCCATTTTGGTTTATGCGAACCGAAAGATGTGAGATGTTGATTAGGTAAAAGTTGAATCAGCAGTTTCCATGCAACTTCTGGATATTTTTTAATAATCGTTTGCACCGCTACATTGCGTTTCTCAACGCTTGCCAATGTTTGTGGTAACCACGGCAATAATATGGTTATCAGCGAATTAAGCGGACGATTAGTGCTGTTACTGTTTGCCGTGTCATAACAATCAAGTGCTGCCAATGTAACACAAACATTCACTAAATGCTCTTCTTCCCAAGCCAAATTCTCCAATCCCCATAGCAGTCCTGTTAAATAATGTGCCCCCAAAGCACCGCTTCTTTCTTGGGCAAAAAGTTCATCAAAAGGACAAGGGGTTGAATGTATCGCACTATCAACTGTGTTGTAAAAACTATTTGGAGC
>JAFWUA010000159.1 GCA_017518785.1 Neisseriaceae bacterium | reverse complement strand
TATCAATCGTGTGAATAGCGATTTAGTCGGTAAATACATCAACATTGCTGCACGAAGTGCTGGTTTTATTAAAAAACGCTTTTCAGGCAGCCTGAAAAATGTTGCGAGCCATTCACTCATTGCTGATTTACAAGCAAAAGCAGAAGAAATTGCTTCATTTTACGAAGAACGAGAATACGCACGGGCTTTGCGTGAGATTATGCTTTTGGCAGATACGGTGAATGAATACACGGACGCAAACAAGCCGTGGGAATTGGCTAAACAAGACGGAGCGGACGAAAAATTACACGAAGTGTGTTCGGTGTTAATCAATGCATTCAAAGTGTTAAGCGTGTATTTATCGCCGATTTTGCCTGCGACTTCTCTTGCAGTGGCTGAATTTTTGAATATTCCTGCCTTGCAATGGCAAGACGCAACACAAACGCTGCCTGAAAACCACATCATCAATGAATACAAACACTTAATGAAACGCGTGGAACAAATGCAAATCGATAAATTGATTGAAGCCAACAAACAAAGTATTCAGGCTGCCCATGCGGTTGTTCCTGAAAAAGCAAGCGATTTCGAGCCTGTTGCACCGATGGTTTCCTTTGACGATTTTGCCAAAGTCGATATGCGCGTGGGCGAAGTGTTATCCTGCGAAGCGGTTGAAGGAAGTAATAAGTTATTGAAATTTCAAATAGATTTAGGCTTTGAACAACGCACCATTTTTTCAGGCATTGCCCAAAGTTATCCAAATCCACAGGAGTTAGTCGGACGCAAAGTCATCGCAGTCGTCAATTTCGCCCCCAGAAAAATGGCAAAATTCGGGGTGAGCGAAGGTATGTTGTTATCTGCGTCAAGCGGCGGAAAATTGTTTTTGTTAGATGTGGATAGCAAAGCCCAAAACGGAGCGACTGTGGGGTAAGTATTAAATCACTTGTATAAAAAACATGAATATCAAATATTTAGGACGCAACCTACCTTATATGCCTGTATTTGAACAAATGCAGGCTTTTACCTTGCAACGCACAATAAATACAGAAGATGAATTATGGGTGGTGGAACATTCACCTGTATTTACACAAGGCAAGGCTGGTCGTCCTGAACATTTATTACAAGCAAGCACAATTCCTGTGATTGAAACCGACCGTGGCGGACAAATTACCTATCACGGCACAGGGCAAGTAGTGGTATATGTTTTAATTGATTTCAAACGTCGCAATATTTCAGTTAGAGAACTGGTAAGCCGTATAGAAAATGCGGTAATTGCAACTTTGGCAGATTATAAAATTCCATCGACTGCTGACCCTAAACGACCCGGCGTTTATACCGAAAACGGCAAAAAAATCGCATCGTTAGGCTTACGCATTAAAAACGGTGCAACTTATCACGGTGTTGCTCTTAATGTTGATATGGATTTAAGCCCATTTTTGCAAATTAATCCATGTGGCTACGCTGGTTTGCAAATGACTCAAATCGCAGACTTTATACACCCAGCCCCTGAATGGACAAAAGTAGCAGAAAAATTAACAGAAAAATTAACAATATTGTTAAATTAAAACAACTAAAAACAGAATATTGCGTATCTTTTGTTTTTCTATACACTGCCGGAAAAAGTTTTTTCCTTTAATTTTACAACACCAATTAAAATTAATCCCACAATAAAACTAACTACAATAGGTACTATCAAAGATGACAATAAAACCTCTAACCAATGAGGAGAAATTGATTCCAAAGAGTGAGCAATATTATGTAAGCCATTATGCAGAATAATACTTCCGCCAACCATTAACATTGCAATTGTACCGGCAATTGTAAGAAACTTCATAATATACGGCATCAACGATACAAAAAAATGTCCCACTAATTTTGCTATTGCAAAAGGCTTTCTAATTAGCCACAATCCAACATCATCTATTTTAACAATACAAGCTACAAGCCCATATACACCAACAGTCATTAAAATAGCAATAATACTTAATGCCAATGCTTTTTCTAATAGACTGCCTGAAATAACTCCTAAAGCAATTACAATAATTTCAGTTGATAGCACAAAATCAGTACGAATAGCACCTCTAATACGTGTTTTTTCATCAAAATTTGTAATATTGGTTTCTGACGATTTACTACTTTTTTTATGCAGAAAGTCGAGAATTTTTTCGGCACCCTCAAATGATAAATAACAACCACCAATTATCAACAATCCGGAAATTGACCAAGGTGCAATGGCTGAAATTAACAAAGCCAAAGGAACCAAAATAACTTTATTGATTAAAGAACCAATTCCAACCTTAAATACAATCGGCAATTCTCTATCTGCGGTTGAACCAATCACTTGCTCGGCATTAACAGCCAAGTCATCACCAACTATGCCAACCGTTTTTTTGGCAGCTAATTTAGTCATAACTGCTACATCGTCAAGAGTCGTAGCAATATCATCTAATAAGGTTAAAAGAGATGCAAAAGCCATAAGTTTTTAATAAAAAATTAGAAAATTAAAATATATCACATCACACACTCAACTAACAAATATATCAAATCACTTTGCCGGAAAAAACAATCATCAATATTGGAGATAACACATTGATAATAAAACTATAACTCACCGCAAATGGAACAGCCATTACTCCGCCAGAACGTAAAATTGTAGGGAGCGTGAAATCAATCGCAGTAGCACCTCCAGTAGAAATAGCCACTGATGGATAACGTTTCATTAAAGTCGGAATAAAAATAAGGGCAAATATCTCTCGTCCCAAATCATTTAACAGTGCAACAGTCCCCCAAAACGCGCCATAAGCATGAGTTAAAACACTGCCGGAAAGCGAGTACCAACCAAAACCGGAACCCAAAGCAAGGCTTTGCAATATCGGAATCCCAATAATCATACCGGCAATTATTGCTCCGATTAAAGTAGCTATTACGGATAATATTGCTAAAACAACACCTCTTTTATTTAATAAAACTTGATGAAGTTTAATACCACTACTACGCAACTGTATACCAATTAAAAGCAGCAGCAACATTAATAAATAATTTATTGCACCTTCCATTAAAGAAATTAATGGTGGGAATAATTTACCTAATAACCAACCTATTGCAACTATTCCCAATTGCTTAACTGTATCTTGCCAAATGAATGAATTTGTTTTTTCACATGATTCAGATTGTTGCAAATGCTTCCATGGAAAATATTTATCAAATATTGCTATACAAAAACCATTAACAATAAGCGTTATACATAGAAAAATTGCAGCATATATAGGAATTTTAATCAATGCTATATTAGCATTAGATAAATGCGATAAACTTACTCCAATTAATAATAAAATAATATTGACAGTAAAATTAATAATACGATTAAGAGCTATCATGTATTTTTTATTTGAAAATGAAATACAAAATCCTACAAATAGCGGTAATAAAATAAAAAGTATTGCACTTAATTGCTGAATCATAATATTAATAAAATCATAAAAATTTAATCTATTTATAACAAAGCACACACTATTGATTATTTTTGCTACAAATCGACTATAAATATCAAGTTATAAGTCTGCCGGAAAGCAATTTTAATCTTTCCGGCAGACTAAAACCTTTGCAAAATCAACTCAAACTTTTCATCATTCTAAACCCAAGCCATGAAAGAAGTGAAGTGGAAGTTTTAAAATGACAAATTTTGCAGAGACTCCTGCAAAACTCGATTTTTTCTATTACTCATCATTCTGAACGTAGCGAATAGTCTTTATAAACAATAAGTTATATTCTTCATTTCACTTCGTAAAATGAAGAATGACGGAGTTTTGTAGGAGTCTCTTGCTGTGGCTTCAAATGGTAAAAACAAAAGTTTTGTAGCAATCTCTATTATCAAAATTTTTTAATCATATAAGAATTAAAACAAAAAGCAGTGTAACCCATCTAATCAAAGTTACACTGCTTAATCTTACAACTGGTGCCGGTTAAAGGAGTCGAACCCTCGACCTTCTGATTACAAGTCAGCTGCTCTACCAACTGAGCTAAACCGGCAGAATTGGTCATTGTGGACTAAATTATATAATTTGTCAAGCCCTATATTGGATTTTCTTCATCAAAAAATACACTTTGCACACCAAATTCATCACAAATAGCACGAGATAATGCTTGAACGCCAAACTTTTCCGTAGCATGATGCCCTGCCGCAATAAATGCCGTACCAGTTTCATGTGCATAGTGATACTGTGCTTCCGATGCTTCTCCGGTTATATAAGCATCTATTTTGCTATCCATACACACTGCCGGAAAAAATCCTTGTGCCCCACCAGAACACCAAGCAATATTTTCGATTGTTTTATCCCAATCACCAATTACCAAAGGTTTGCGTTGCAATATTTGTTCAATGTGCTTGGCAAATTCGAACAAGCTTTGTTTTTTTTCAGTGCGTCCGATATTTAATAAGCCTTGTTCCGCAGTACTTTCTAATTTCCAAGCTAATCGTTCAGCCAACATGGCGTTATTACCCCATTTAGGGTGTGCGTCTAATGGCAAATGATAAGCAAGCAAGTTAATTTGATGTGCTAATAGGCGACTGATACGTTCTTTTTTCCAACCAACAATACATGGCATCTCATTTTTCCAAAACATGCCATGATGCACTAATAACATATCAGCCTTCTGTCCGATGGCATAATCGATAGCCGCACGACTGGCAGTTACAGCACAAACAATTTTTTGCACCATCTCCCTACCCTCAACTTGTAAACCATTGGGAGCATAGTCTTGAAAATTATCAACTTCCAAAACTTGATTTATCCAAGCAATCAATTCATTACGTAACACAATTTTAGTTCCAATCTATTTTAGCTAACTTCTGATTTAAAAACCCAAGCAAGTAACTCGAAACAAATCATACCACACGACAAAAGCATAGTATGAAGCTTTGTCAAAAGAAAAAAGGTACAACAATAATTTTAAGCCACAAGCGTGAAGAACACAGCACTTTCTTTCCGGCAGACTTTTATAAATTCAATAGTCTGCCGGAAAGGTTATTCAACCTATCAAATGTTGTTGCTCAATTTGCTGCATAATGCTATCTCTTAATGATAAATCGCTTGCAACTTGATTGTAATCGTACTGCTGATAAATATCTGCAACTTTATTAATATCTTTATGAGATAAATTACTACCGTTTTCAAAATTAATATTTTTAATTCTATTAAGCAAAGAGTTCTGATTTTCAATTACTACCTTACTATCCGCATTTTCCAAAGATTGAAATATTAAATTTTTACCTTGCTTTGAAATAAATAAGTCATCTAAATTAAGATTAGTAAAATGCAATTGGTCTTTAATTCCTGTGGCATCATTAATATTTACAGTACTAAAATCTTGTCCAATAATATATTCATCTGAACCAATACCACCTTCGATGTCTCCTGAACCGTTAATATAAATTTTGTCATTATTTGCACCTGTATTTACTATAACATTTTCACCAGTTACCACAACTGCATCTTGAAATAGTGAAGTATTAATATTAGCATCATCACTTGCTACTATAAATTGTCTGCCATTGAAAAGACCTGTTTTAATATTATCGCCATTTTCGGTGTAAGTTATATTTTTACCACTTTGATTATCACCAAAGAATGACGCAAGGGCGTTATCAATTGTTATATCATTAAATTGAAATTGGTCGATTTTTTTCCCATCATTTTGATCGTAAAAATCATTTATTGTAACAGAGTTGTTACCATTGGAAATTATTAAGTTGTTATTATTATGAATAAATTGATAATCTTTTATTGATGTATCACTAAATTCAATTTTGTTTTTATCATTGTTGTTTGGATTGGTTTCTATAATGGTATCATGACCAAAATCACCGCTTAAAATATAAGTATCCGAACCTAAACCACCTTGCAAAGTATCATTATTTAGTGTTCCACGTAAGGTGTCATTACCTGATGTACCATTTAATTTGTCATTATTCGATGTGCCGTTTTGTAATCTATTTTCAATATGACTTTGTGTCCAAGTACTACCATCGGCAAATTGAATTTCTTCTATTCCATTTATGGCATATGATACTTTGGAATAAAATTGATTTTGAATATTTATTTGATTTTCTGTATTTCTTTGTTTAATAATTAGGTTTATTCCATCTCTGATCAGTTCTATATCATCAGGATTTATAGATAGTATTATGCTATCTTTGCCAAGTATATCCCAGATAATATCTTGTCCCCAATTTTCTCCAAAGGCGTAGGTGTCATTACCTTTGCCTCCATGTAATTTGTCATTACCAGCACCACCATCTAAATAGTCGTTGCCGGAAATTGTATTATCTCGATTGTCATCTCCCCAAAGAATGTCGTTACCTTCTTCACCAAATAGATTGTCATTACCGTATTGTCCGATAATTAGGTCATTGCCACTACCTCCCCATAATGTGTCGTTATAGTTGGTATTTTCGGAATATGTAACGATATGTTCGTTATTATATAAATTAACTGCTGTATGTAGGATATAATCTCCATTTTCTGAATCTATTTCTATATCCCAATCATTCATGCTGTTGTCTAATATGCTACCTCCTTTTGTGGTTTGTTGTGTCCATTGGGTTTTATTGTTGTTTGAGCGTAATTGATATTCTATTACTTCGGTATTGTATAATGATTTGCTTTTTAAGCCAAAACGAATAAATGAATCTCCAATCACAATATCATCAGATGCTCCGCCATATAGTATGTCAGAACCTTCACTTCCTTGTAAGAAGTCTCTGTTTTTGCTTCCAAATATAAAGTCATCACCCTCGCCACCAATTGCCCAATCGCCAGCTTGGTTATTTCCTTCTTTTATTGTATGTTCGTTTTTATAACCTGTATGTATTTCATCATCACCGGCAACTCCAAAGATAAAATCTCTACCTTCTTCACCAATAATTATGTCTTTATCTAATTGTTTGGCTTTTTCATCTCTTTGATTATTGGGATTATAACTACTGCCATAAAGATAATCACTGCCGGAACCACCATAAATTATATCGGTATAGAAACTACCAAATACTTTGTCATTGCCATTATCACCATAAACCATTACACCAGCAGAACTACTGGCTGTAATTACATCATCCTTTTCACCACAATAGATTTTTGCATGAGCATTTTCGTCAAAGATGCTAAATGTGCAATATTTGTCAAATCTTCCATTTTGAGTAAATTCTGAATAGTTGATTTTTTCTGGATCGGTTTCTGTTTCTGTTTGTAAGGTGATATTTAGTGATGAGTAGTAGCTGTCTTTATGTTTTGCTACATCAAAGAATTTTATAATTGTAATTAGTTTGTTTTCTTCATGTTTATATATAATTAAATCTGCTTCTTTCCTACTGGCATAACTGCCTGTTCTTTGTTTGTTTTGATCTACTTCATACCAGATTGTACTACCCAAAGCATAGGCATAAAACTCTAAATTATCACTATCTCCCATATTAACAACTACTTGACCATCACCATCACTATCAAAAATACTATCGCCATCTCCTGCTATATAGGTGTCAAAGCCTTTGCCACCATCTAATTGGTCAGCACCTTCGCCTCCGTCTAATAAATCAATGCCGTCTCCACCAATTAAACGATCGTTATGAACAGTTCCAACTATAGTATCATTGCCATTTACTGCAATAAATACTATTCCATTGGGCGTATTGAAATTATTTAAAGTTGTATATAACTTTAATAATTCCTTATAAAAATAATGTTCTCCGTACGAAGAATCAGAAGTTTGCGTATCGTCTGGATTAAAAGTAAATTTATCATTGTCTTGAGTACCGTAAAGAATAATACGATTTTCTTCATCTAAAAATTGAATAACTTCTGTATCCCATAATCTTCTAATCAAATTATTTGTTAAAGTAGAATCCCAACCAACAGTAAGTTGATTCCATGCTTCACTTAAAAAATTTGAACTTTCATTTTCATTTAGGTAATCTTGATATGATAATGTTTTTGTATCAATATTATCCCAATCAAATTTAATATTAACTTTTCTACCAATTCCAGATGGATCAATTTTCCATCCTATTGCTGCGTTAGCAATATTAGATGTATCCCCACCAGTGAAATCAAAATTATCCATCGGTTTTCCGTTTTCATCTCGAAGCCCTGGTTTATCATTTGAAAAAGGAACAATGGCAAAATTTTCAATAAAACGATTTCCATCTTCATCGATAACAAAAACCGCATCATCATTTACCATAAAAGCAACAGAATTCCAAATATATGCTCTTTCAAACAAATCATCTTTTCCATCATCATATTCAGCAGTACTTTGAGTTACTCCTGCAAATTTAATCTTTAATGTTTGAATTATTTCAGATTTAGTATATCTTCCAGCTTCTAAATTTTCAGAAGCTGTACTGCTTTTAGTAAAAAATTCATCTAAAAACTTAAAATCTTTTGCACTAACAAATCTGCCTGCTCCATCTGTCATATACTCATTGATATTGATTTTTACAGGATAATCCACTACTAAATCTTTGGGTCGAATTAAATTCTCATCAAGTAAATTATTTGGTTTTTCTAATTGACCAAATAAGTACATTGAAGTCATTTCAGCCATTGTAGGCAAAGTTGAAATTTTGTCAGCCATTTTTGCACTCCTAATTAGTTTAAAGTAAAAAAGTCTGTTGTAGAAAAAAATTAAAATTCAGGCGGATACAGATTTCCACAATTTGTCATAATAAAAGTGCGTTGTTTCGTGTGCACCATTGCATATCGCCATCCCATAATTTTTTCTATAAAAGTATCAAAATTTTCATATAAATGTCCTCCATCTATATCTGTTTTGAAATTGCCATACATTTTTTCTCTTGTAAAAATATATGCTCCATAACAATCATTAGACTGTTCTTTATATTTACTATTATCTAATATTGTGTATATATCTTGTTCATTCAAAAAACGCATTTTCTTAAAACAAAATCCTTGATAATTAAGCGTTGCAATCAATAATGGCAATATAGTTAATAGCGAAAAATACAATAACTGTGCTTTTTTATTTTTAGATAGTCCTTTGGAGGTTATGAAAGAGAATAGCAAATAAATTATTCCACCAACAATTATCTCAAATTCAATGATCAACATACCAACCGCTGCCATAAAATTTTACCTTTCGATACTTAAAACTCTTCTATGCTACCTAAAACGCTATCAATCACTAATAACAACTACAAAATCAATAAATAAGTGAGATTATACACCAAAAAAACGATAAAATTAAGCATAATTTTTTAAAAAAACATGAGTATTACCGTAGCCATTGCTGTCGAAAATAGTATTATTTCCTTTAACATAATAAAAGTCATCACCCTCGCCACCAATCGCCCAATCGCCAGCTTGGTTATTTCCTTCTTTTATTGTGTGTTCGTTTTTATAACCGGTATGTATTTCATCATCACCGGCAACTCCAAAGATAAAATCTCTACCTTCTTCACCAATAATTATGTCTTTGTCTAATTGTTTAGCTTTTTCATCTCTTTGATTATTGGTATTCCTTACCACCTGCTACATAATCTTCTTGATTGTCATCGGTATTTTCACCAACGCCACCGATTAAGGTATCTTGTACTACCACATCATATAAATGCTCAGCACTTTTACCGCTAATAAGTTTATTAGAGACTCCTGCAAAACTCGTTATTCTGAATTTCACGAAGTGAAATAAAGAATCAATCTAACTTGTTGTTTATAAAGATTCTTCGCTACACTCAGAATGACGAGTAATAGAAAAAATCGAGTTTTGCAGTAGTCTTTACGAAGTGTTCTTCAGAAATGTTGCACTTGGTTTGATAAAGTTCAGAAAAATATGAGTCATTAATATTACATTTATAACAATAACTCAAGATGATAATTTTAAAAAATAAAGTTTTACAAGAAGAGTCTTTTTAAAAAAAGTCATACAAAACTTTTTTCACTTTCGTTATCTAAAATCAAACAAAATATCTTTATTAAATAACTGGTATATCACTAACCTTACAAAAGTAAATCTTATAAATGATAAGTTTTACATTAGCTTTACGATTTTTATTCAATCTCAATATAATGTATATCTTCAATTTCAATATATTCTTCTCCATCAGGAGTGTGAAGTAATACTTCATCTCCAATACGTGCTTTCATCATGGCACGTGCTAATGGTGAAATCCATGAGATTTTACCGCGTGGGGCATCAGCTTCATCAATGCCAACAATTGATACGGTTTGTTGTTGTCCATTTTCTCGAATAATATCAACTGTTGCACCAAAAAATACTTGTTCGCATTCTCCACGTTCAGCAGGATTGACTACTTCGACAATTTCAAGTCGTTTGGTTAGAAAACGAATGCGTTTGTCAATTTCACGCAAACGGCGTTTGCCGTAGATATAATCACCATTTTCACTACGATCGCCATTACTGGCTGCCCAATTGACAACTTCTACTATTTTAGGACGTTCGCGATTTACTAAATCATATAGTTCGTCTTTAAGTTTTTGCCAACCGTTTGGGGTGATGTAATTTTTTTCGCTATTCATGGTCTTATATGCTTTGACTCATTTCAATTGAACGTTTAGCACAAGCCTCAATTGCTTGTAACATGATTTGATTAAGATTAGCTTGTTCAAAAATATTAAGTGCAGCAGCGGTTGTGCCACCTTTGGAAGTTACTTTCCGGCAGAGTTCGTTAAATGAATCATCGGATTGTAAAGCTAATTGCGATGCTCCAACAAAAGTTTGTAATACAGATAGATACGCTGTTTCTTGATTCATACCTTGCGATAATGCAGCTTGATATAGTGCGTTCATACAATAAAATACATATGCAGGACCACTGCCGGAAATTGCTGTAACAGTATGTAAATCATCTTCTTTTTCAACCCAAATTATTTTACCAACACTATTCATAATTTCTTGGGCAAGCTGTTTATCTTCATTAGTGGCAGCAATATCGGCAAATAAACCTGCCATGCCTAAACCAACCTGTGCTGGCGTATTAGGCATAATGCGAATAATACGCATAGTACCATCTAACCATTGCGATAGTGTATGACAAGATAATCCTGCGGCAATCGATAAAACCAAAGCACCATTAAGTACAACACTTTGTAGTGCAGTTTGCATATCTTGTGGTTTAACCGCTAATACTAATATGTCATCAGAATTTAATTCCGGCAGACTATCTGTAATGTTCGCATTGGGAAAATTTTGCTGTAAAAAATCACGTCTTGCATCAAAACGTTCACAAATAGTAATTTGAAATAAATTGGATTGTGATAATCCAGAAACAATGGCAGTAGCCATATTGCCACCACCTAAAAAATAGATATTTTTCATACTGAAAACACTCTTGAAGATTAAAGATGTTATTAAGATTTTATGTCAACCACCAGCCATAATAACGATATTTTTTAGGTATTTTATCTTTATTAGTGTCTATGCCTAATTTTTTCATAGTTTTGTAAAATTTCTTGCGTTTTGATTTAGGTAATTTTTTACCACAATATGGACAGAATTTAATATTTGACACTGCGAGCAAGCCATAAATGTTAATACCATACTCATTAAATTATTCAGAAAATATAATCAATTTATCTGGGCAATTATAATCATCGTGCATATCACAAGTTAAATTAACTATTGATTCCATGCGATTGCAGCAATGCTTGATTTTTGACATTACATTTCCTTTGACATTACATTTCCAAATTGCTTAAATCTTGTTCCACTGTTTTTTCTAATGATTCAATAAAATTAGCATTAACTTCGCGATACGCTTCAACTAATGCATAGAAAAATCCTTCCGCATCAGTACCACCATGACTTTTAATTACAATACCACGCAATCCTAAAAAAATTGCACCATTAAAACGACGTGGATCTAAACGATTTTTAAATTTACGTAAAACTGGCATTGCCCATAATGCAACCCATTTTGAATAAAGTGATTGCTTAAATTCTTCTTTAATTACATTGCCAATAAAACGCACAGAACCTTCAATAGTTTTTAAAACAATATTACCCACAAATCCATCACAAACCACAACATCTGCTTTACCATCAAAAATATCAGCACCTTCAACATTGCCAATAAAATTAAGATGGCTATTTTTTAATAAAGAAAATGCAGCTTTAACTGTATCAGTACCTTTAATTTCTTCGGTGCCGACATTTAGTAATCCTACGGTTGGATTTTCTTTTTCAGGTTGCAGTGCTTTAACCAAATGTACGCCCATTATTGCAAATTGAAATAACTGCTCGGAAGGACAATCAATATTAGCACCTAAATCCAAAGTGCAAACTAATTTATTGTTATTAGCCGGTAAGAATTTAGCAATTGCAGGACGTTGAATACCTGGTACGGTTTTAAGGACAAATTTTGCAGTTGCCATTAGTGCACCAGTGTTTCCGGCAGACACGGCAGCAGCTGCATTACCTTCTTTAATTTGATTAATAGCAACACGCATTGAAGAATCTTTTTTATTTTTCAATGCGTGTTGAGGAGGTTCGTCCATACCAACAATTTCTGTTGTGTGAATTATTTCCACTCGATTTGTTGGTATATTAGTTTTGGCAAATGCTTGGCGAATGAGTTTTTCATCACCCACCATTAATAAACGTGCATCTGAATATTTTTGAAGAAACATTGCCGCGGCGGGTACGGTAACAGCAAGACCAACATCACCGCCCATGGCATCAACTGCAATGGTAATCATGATTTATAAAACCAATAAAATTTAATCGATCAAAATGCAATGTTATTATCCAACACAAAAAGTCGGAAGATTGCCATTTCAATCGACCGACTTCGTAATCTTGTGCCACATTAAAATTATCAAATGTGTTATTCGTCTTTGGCTTTAACTACTTTGCGACCACGATACATGCCATTAGGCGAAATGTGGTGAGGCAAATGTACTTCACCTGTTTGGTTATCAACGCTCAAAGATGGCATAGATAAAGCATCATGAGAGCGATGCATACCACGACGAGATGGGGATTTTTTATTTTGTTGAACAGCCATTGTTTTGCTCCTAATAAATACTGTGTAACTAATGCAATTTTTGATCTTTACGGTTTAATATTTTTCAGTACTGAAAATGGGTTATGTTTGTCGTTGTGATATTTCATTAAGTGATTTTCATCACAACTTTGGTGCATTGGTGCAAATGGTAGTGCGGTTAATAACTGGTCTTCAATCCACTCTCGCACATCAGCTGTTTCACCAACGACCAATACATCAGCATCTTCATCATCTATCAAATCGGCAGATGCTTCATTTTTACAAAATAAAATTCGCACCGAATTGTTTAGAGTAAATGGCATTGCATGCAAACACCGCTGGCAAATCAAGGATAGTTCACCTTTTAAGCAAACATCTGCATAGTGCCGGTTTAAATCATCAATGCCACCACGAATGGTGGCTGTAATTTCAGATAATAAATCGGCAAAACAACCACTTTGGGTTACTCTGGCATCTAATTGATTAAGGGTAAAATGCCAAGTAGAAGTCTCCCTGTTTTCAGCCAAACTCCAAGGCAAGATCAAATTTGCGTTTAACATAAACTGCACATGATA
The DNA here is from genome assembly GCA_017518785.1 of Neisseriaceae bacterium. Taxonomy (GTDB): domain Bacteria; phylum Pseudomonadota; class Gammaproteobacteria; order Burkholderiales; family Neisseriaceae; genus RGIG9985. Next base: position 18,008 of record JAFWUA010000159.1, on the reverse strand, counting down.
TAACTTTTATCTTTGTATTGTCAAGATTGGTACTGATTGATGTTATGATTAGTACTTGTAAAATTTTTAATTAATTACAACGTTTGAATTATGGATTTGATTTTAGCTTCCACTTCCCTTTTTCGGCGAGAGATGTTATCTCGACTGAAATTTGAATTTCAAAGCGTAGCACCATGTTGTGAAGAAAATACTCTGCCGGAAGAAAAACCCTATGAAACTGCTTTGCGTTTGGCTGAATGCAAAGCTAAATCGTTGCAAGATAGTTTTCCTGATGCTCTGATTATTGGTTCTGACCAAGTGGCATTTGCTAATAATCGGCAGTATGGTAAGCCTTTGACTATTGAAAATGCACAAAAAATGTTGCATGAATTATCAGGGCAGAAAATGCTGTTTTATACGGCTTTGGTGGTAATTAATACTCACAGCAAAAGAGTTTATCGACACCTTGATGAAACAACCGTTTATTTGCGTAAATTATCAAATGAAATGATTAGCAATTATTTACAAAAAGAACATGATGCTATTCATTGTGCAGGTGCTGCCAAAAGCGAAAGTTTAGGTATGATGCTGATTGATAAAATTGAAAGCACAGACCCTAATGCTTTGATTGGTTTGCCAATGTTTCGTTTGATTGATATTTTGTATCAAGAAGGTTTTAGGGTATGAGTACCTTGTATTTATTGCCAACTCCTTTGGGTGATGACGAAAAAGTGTGGTTATTGCCACATGATTTGGAAAAAATTCGACATATTCAGTACTTTGTTGTGGAAGCCGAAAAAACTGCACGCCGTCATTTGAAGTTATTAAATTTAGATACTCCCCTGCAACAACTACATCTATCACGCCTTGATGAGCATTCTAAATTAGATAGTCTGCCGGAAATATTATCGCCACTCTTACAAGGTCATGATATGGCTTTGATGAGTGAAGCAGGTTGTCCGGCGGTGGCAGATCCGGGGGCTACTTTGGTAGCTTTGGCTCATCGACATAATATTGATATTGTCCCATTGGTCGGAGCTTCTTCTTTGTTATTAGCACTGATGGCATCAGGGGCAAATGGTCAGCGTTTTGCTTTTCAAGGTTATCTTCCGGCAGACTCTGATGGACGAAAAACTTCTTTAAGACAGTTAGAGAAAAAAGCCCTTGCCGGTGAAAGTCAAATTTTTATTGAAACACCATATCGCAATGATGTGATGTTAGCCGATATTTTATCTACCCTACATCGTGAAACTCATTTATGTGTTGCATCAGATTTATTACAACAAACTCAAAGCATTATAAGTGCTACAATTGGAGATTGGCATGCTAAACCTTTGCCCAATTTAAAGAAACGTCCGACTGTTTTTATTATTTATTAACAAGTTTAATACTTGTAAATTAGGAGTGTATTTATGTCGCAATCGCTTGTTCATTATCGTCATGATTATCGTCCGCTACCGTTTGCTGTGGATAATGTGGAATTATTTTTTGAGATTATCAAGCAAAGCGTACATGTACTAGCACGTATTAATATTCGCCCTTTACAAGATGGCATTTCTGAATGTGTATTAGATGGTTCTGCCAAGCTATTATCGGTAAAAATTGATGAAAATCCACATCGTGATTATGTTTTGTCGGACGAAAAATTAACTCTTAAAAATATTCCATCGCAACCATTTGTGTTAGAAATTGAAACGCTATTATTTCCACATAGAAATAAGAGTTTATCAGGCTTATATGCGTCAGGTGCTGGCTTATTTACACAATGCGAGGCAGAGGGTTTTCGCAAAATAACTTATTTCTTCGATCGCCCTGATATATTAACTAAATACACCGTAACCATCACTGCTGACCAAAAACAATACCCAGTATTATTATCCAACGGTAATCAAATTGATTCCGGCAGACTTGATGAATTGCGACATTTTGCCACTTGGCATGACCCATTTCCTAAACCTTGTTATTTATTTGCATTAGTGGCAGGTGATTTAGCGATGCGTCATGATACTTTTCGCACCATGTCAGGGCGACACGTTGAATTACGTTTTTATACCGAAGTGGAAAATATTTGTCGCACCGATTTTGCCTTACAATCTTTGAAAAATGCTATGCGTTGGGACGAGCAACGTTTTGGTTTGGAATATGATTTAGATATTTACATGGTGGTTGCAGTTGGCGATTTTAATATGGGAGCGATGGAAAATAAGGGCTTAAATATTTTTAATACCAAATATGTATTGGTAGATAAAAGCACTGCTACCGATGATGATTTTGAAGCAATTGAAAGTGTGATTGGTCATGAATATTTCCATAATTACACTGGCAATCGAGTTACTTGTCGTGATTGGTTTCAACTATCACTAAAAGAAGGTTTAACTGTTTTTCGAGATCAGGAATTTTCGTCAGACCAAGCCAATCGTGCAGTACGAAGAATTAATCAAGTTAAATTAATGCGTAGTGCACAATTTGCCGAAGATGCCTCTCCCACTGCTCATCCTGTGCGTCCAGATTCCTACGAAAAAATCGATAATTTCTATACGCTAACCGTATATGAAAAAGGTGCAGAAGTAGTGCGTATGTATCACACTTTTTTAGGTGAAAAAGGTTTTCGTGATGGTTTGCGACTTTACTTACAACGCCACGATGGACAAGCTGCAACTTGTGATGATTTTTTACATGCGATGGAAGACGCTAATGATATAGATTTATCACAATTTGCCTTGTGGTACTCACAAGCAGGAACTCCCGTTTTAGATGTTTCCGGCAGACTCGATACTAATCAGAACACATACACCTTAACAGTTAAACAACATATTCCTAACACTGCCGGAAAAGATTATTTACCAATGGTTATGCCATTGAAAATCGGTTTATTAAGTCGCAATGGTCAAGAAGTAGCTTTTCGCGTAATAGATGATGCCGATATTGATGGCAATATTATTTTTTCAGAACCATTGCAAGAAACCGTTTTGTGCTTAACCAAAAAAGAACAAATCTTTGTTTTACACAACGTATGCGAACCTGTTATCCCATCATTATTACGCGGATTTTCAGCACCAGTACATTTAAACTTCCCATATACAGAAGAAGAACTCAACATATTAATGAGTCATGATACTGATGAATTTTCACGTTGGGACGCAGCACAAACCTTGTATCGGCGGGCGATTATTGCCAATCTAAACGCTTTGAAACAAGGTTCAGTTTTACCAGATCATGCCGATTTAATTCGCAACATCAATCACCTATTAGCACAACAACACGATGCAGCATTTACTGCCATGATGTTAAGTCTGCCGGAAACATCAGAATTATTAGATTTATTAGCACCGGTTAATCCATTACTAATATTTTTAGCAAGAGATAATTTATTTGAAAGTATTGCCAAAGGTTGTCGTACTGCCATTAGCAAATGCATGCAAAATATGCAACAACGTCTGCCTAAACGATACGAAAACTACAATGCCGAAATAGCCGGAGTTCGTACCCTATTAAATACATGTCGTACCTTGCTATTTCGTGTTGCACCAGAAATGCTACATGATTTACAGCAAGAATATAATGAATTACAAGATGATATGACATTAAGATTAGGCATTTTGCGTGCGATTAATCACAGTGATTCGCCTATTCGCATGCAAATGTTGCAAAGTTTTGCTGATAAATTCCATGACAATCCATTAGTATTAGATAAATACTTTGCCCTAATTGCATCATCACATTGTAAAAACGCATATCAACAAATATTATCCGCACAGCAACATCCTGCATTTTCATTAGAAAATCCCAATAAAGTATATGCACTTTGGGCAACATTCACTCGCAATACCCCACAATTTCACGCTGCAGATGGTTCTGGTTACAAAGCATTCAGTGAAGTGATTGTGAAGATTGATAAATTTAACAGCCAAGTGGCAGCACGTCTAACCAAAGCATTTGCCAAACTGCCTAAATTAGATGAAACACATCGCAATCTAATGCGACAGGAATTAGAAAAAATTGCCCAACTACCAGAGCTATCACAAGACACAAGTGAAATTGTGCATAAAATACTTAATGGTTAATATAGTTTTATAGTCAATATAAATTGATTATATTAAGATTAGTCTGCCGGAAAATAATTTATACTTTCCGGCAGACTTTGTTTAATATTTGAAACCACTGTAAAACTCGATTTTGTCATTATTCGAGACTCCTGCAAAACTCGATTTTTTCTGTTACTCGTCATTTTGAGCGTAGCGAAGAATCTTTATAAACAATAAGTTAGACTCTTCATTTCACTTCGTGAAATTCAGAATGACGAGTTTTGCAGGAGTCTCCAAAATTGTTAATAATTACAATCATTTGAATTTTAATTATTTTTATCTCGACCTATCGGTCGAGTTGGTGGGTCGAAGACCCACCCTACGGCGTTTCATTTTTAAATAGTAGGTTTTGCAGGAGTCTCTAAAATAAAGAATGGCGAGTTTTGCAAAGGTTTTAATCTAAAAAATTAAATCTCTATCTTTTCATCAAACTCACACAAATCTTTCACAACACACTGATTACACAATGGTTTTCTTGCCTTACAAGTATAGCGACCGTGTAAAATCAACAAATGATGAGCATCTTTTAAAAAGGCTTGCGGTGTATTTTTCAGTAACTCCTGTTCCACTGCCAGTACTGTTTTACCAGTTGCCAATCCCGTGCGATTGGCTACGCGAAAAATATGGGTATCAACCGCAATTGTAGGTTCGCCAAATGCTGTATTAAGTACCACATTGGCAGTTTTTCGTCCAACTCCTGCCAAACTTTCTAAATCACGGCGATTATTTGGCACATAACCACCGAATTGTTCAACCAAAGCCTTGCAACACGCTGCAATGTAACGAGCCTTATTGCGATACAACCCAATCGATTGAATATAAGGAATAATGCCCTCCTCCCCCAAAGCTGCCATTTTTTCAGGTGTAGGAGCTGCCTGAAATAATTTAGGTGTTACTTTATTTACCGAAATATCCGTTGCCTGTGCCGACAAAATCACCGCAACCAGAAGTTCAAATTCATTGCGATATTTCAACTCTGTTGTAGGATTTTGAATGTGTTGCGATAGGGTTTGAAAAAATTGTTGTCGTTGATTTTTATTCATTTTCTAATCTGCCAGAAATATTTATAATCAGTTAAGCTCAAAAGCATTCAAGGTGGCTTTGCCCATCGAAAGTATAGATGATAATACGGCAAGGTAAACTACAAACAGGATAATTATGGCTTGAATCTACTATAAAAATTGTTAAATAGCTATCTTTGAACAACAAAGGTACCAAATAGGCTATAATCCGCCACCTTATTCAACATAAATTATAGAAATTTAAGATGTATATTCACCCGAATTTTAATCCAATTGCCGTTAGCATTGGTCCTTTATCTATTCATTGGTACGCATTAAGTTATATCGTAGGATTTATTTTATTTTCGGCGTTAGGAAGATACCGCATCAAAAAATTTTTGAGTATCTTCAATAAAGAGCAATTGGACGACCTATTAACTTTGGGAATTTTGTGTATCATATTGGGTGGCAGATTAGGTTATGTATTTTTTTACAATGCCCCTTATTTTATGGCACACCCAATAGATATTTTCAAAATTTGGCAAGGTGGCATGTCGTTTCATGGTGGATTTATCGGATCGCTTATTGCAATTTTTATTTTTGCACGCAAACATAAATTTACCTTTGCTCAAGTAGCTGACAATGTTGCTCCATTAATTCCATTAGGATTAGCATCAGGACGTATGGGCAATTTTATCAATGGCGAATTGTGGGGAAGAATTACCAATCCAGATGCATTTTGGGCAATGGGTTTTCCCCAAGCAAAAGCTGCCGACCAACAAGCAGTTCAGTTATTGAACGATATAAATATACAACAAGCCTTTTTACAATATGGCATGTTGCCACGCCACCCATCACAACTATATGAACTATTATTAGAAGGTATTGTTTTATTTATTATATCATGGTGGTTTTCAAGTAAATCTCGTCCAACTGGACAAATCGGTGCATTGTCTATTTTATGTTATGGAATATTCCGATTTTTGGTGGAATTTACTCGCCAACCTGATAGTCATTTAGGATTATTATCATTGAATATGTCGATGGGACAATGGTTAAGCTTGCCCATGACTATTATTGCTCTAATCTGGTTTATCATGGCACGTAATAATGACCATATATCTCAACCATTTAATTCTATTAAAGAAAATAAAGCATAAAAAACTTTCCGGCAGTGTTTTATATTAATAAACACTGCCGGAAAACATGGCAAACTAATAACAATTAATCACTTAAACTAATGTACCAGCAGTACCATAGGCTAAAATCTCCACAGTACCGATTATGCCACCACTATCGCTGTTATTAGATTGCTCACTCAATACAGCAGTCTCCAATTTAACATTAAAAATAGCATTAGCACCACCCCAATTAGCTTCTTCTTTCATTCGCACGATTGCTTCACGGCGAGCACGTTCTAACAGAGTTTCGTAACTTTGCAAACGTCCGCCAAAAAACAAACGCCAAGAAGATAAAAACTGTTTGAAATAATCAGAAGAAACTACCACACTGCCCTTTACCAAAAAAGTATTACTAAAATTTTCTGGAGGACGTTTAGCAGAAAAAGCGACAATATTCGATAATGTTCTTTCCTTACGCCACAATTCGGCAAAATGCTTCTGCTCTATGTTTTTACCAAAAAAGTAACCAACTGCCAATAAAATGACAGTTAGAAGAATACCAAGAATCGCACCCATATTTACCCTTCTAATAAAACTGCGGTACCGTATGCAAATACTTCTGACGCACCAGCTGCAACATTTGACGTAGCAAAACGAATATTTACCACAGCATTAGCACCTAAATGATGTGCTTGCTCAACCATGCGTTGTATAGCCTCATCGCGAGATTCGTTAAGAAGTTCGGTATAACCTACTAATTCCCCACCAACGATATTTTTTAAGCCTGCCATAAAATCTCGCCCAAAATGTTTTGCTCTAACCGTTGAACCTTGCACCAAACCTAAATGTTTGATTACTTTGCGATCTGGTACAATTTCCACATTACTCAACAACATATAAACTCCTTAAAAAGTAAAAAATATGTAGCACAAGAAATCGGCTACTCAATAACCATTGTAATACAACAAAACCGTTTTTATCAAAATTATTATGTAAATAATTTTCCGGCAGACTTATATTTTTAGAGACTCCTGCAAAACTTGATTTTTTCTATTACTCGTCATTTTGAGCGTAGCGAAGAATCTTTATAAACAATAAGTTAGATTCTTCATTTCACTTCGTGAAATTCAGAATGACGAGTTTTGCAGGAATCTCTTTTAGTATTACAAAAGTATTAACCAAAGTCTGCCGGAAAGCTATTTATATACATTTCCGGCAGACTTATAAATCAAATTAATCAAGTAATTATTGTTTTTAACAAAATCCATATTCCTGTTAAACAAAATAGAACACAAGCTGCAATATGTACGGCTTTAATTGGAATTTTTTGCATAAGTTTTTCGCCTAACCAAATCACAGGAGCATTAGCAAGTAATAATCCTATGGTACTTCCCAATGCCACAATTAATACGCTGTTATAATTAACCGCTAAAATCACAGTGGCAATTTGAGTTTTATCGCCAATTTCTGCCAAGAAGAATAAAATTAAGGTAGTTACAAACGCACCATAGCGTATATTCTGTTGTTTTTCATCATCTTTATCTGGAATTAATAACCATAAACCAACAACAATAAAAGCTATACCGGTTATCCATATCAAAATGCCATTTTCAATTAATCGATTTAACCATACGCCCAACCAAGCCGATACGATATGATTTGCCACAGTTGCTACCAAAATTCCTAAAACTATGGCGTATTTTTGACGAAAACGTGCGGCTAAAAATAAGGCTAATAATTGAGTTTTGTCGCCCATTTCCGATAGAAAAATTAAGACAAGGGAAGAAAAAAAGGCATCAAGCATAATATTGAATCTATAACAGCAAAAGTAACAAGTGGGTAATATTATTTAATTATAACAGCAAAAGTAACAAGTGGGTAATATTATTTAATATTAACTACTGTATTTAATGATATTACGTAAATTACAATCAATCAGGTTTCCGGCAGTGCCAATCACTGTTTTGCTGAATTTGATGAGCAATATTCAAAAGCTTTGCTTCATTAAAATGATTGCCAATTAATTGCACTCCAACTGGTAAGCCGTTAGCCGTAAATCCAGCCGGTGTCGACAAACCTGGCAGACCTGCCAAATTTAGCGATAATGTATAAATATCAGATAGATACATTTGAACCGGATCTGATGAGATACTACCTAATAATGGAGCAGCAGTTGGTGCAACTGGGGTTAAAATAGCATCACATTGTGCAAAAGCATTTTGAAAATCTTGAGCAATCATACGGCGTAGTTTTTGTGCCTTAACATAATAAGCATCGTAATAACCATGCGATAACACGTATGTGCCAATCATAATTCTACGTTTTACTTCTTCGCCAAAGCCTTCGGCTCGTGTTTTGCAGTACATTTCTTCCAAATCTTTGTATTCTGACGTACGGTAACCATAACGCACACCGTCAAAACGCGATAAGTTAGTGCTGGCTTCGGCACAGGCTAATACGTAATAGGCTGGAATGCTCAATTCGGTATTAGGTAAGCTAATATCTATAAATTCAACACCTAATTTTTTTAATAACTCAATAACATTTTGAATGTTTTTTTGTACTTCCGTCTCACAACCTTCACCAAAATACTCTTTGGGCAGGCCGATTTTGACTCCATTTAACAATTGATTTAATTCTCGTGTGTAATCTTCTTTTTCACGTTCCACTGATGTGGAATCGTTAGGATCAAATCCTGCCATAGCATTGAGTAATAAAGCACAATCTTCGGCTGTTTGTGCCATCGGTCCTGCTTGATCGAAACTGGACGCATACGCTACCATGCCAAAACGAGAAACCACACCATAAGTTGGTTTTAAACCTGTAATACCACAATGAGATGCCGGTTGGCGAATCGAGCCACCAGTATCACTACCCAAAGCACAAGGAGCAAGGCGAGCTGCCACTACTGCCGCCGAACCGCCTGATGACCCACCTGGTAAATGTTCGGTTTTCCAAGGATTACGAGTGATGCCATAAAACGAAGATTCGGTGGTTGAGCCCATAGCAAATTCGTCCATATTGGCACGTCCCAAAGTAACCATGCCCTCATTGACTAAATTTTGCACCACCGTTGCAGTATAAGGCGAGATAAAGTTATCCAACATCTTGGAAGAACAAGCACTTCTCCAACCTTGATGACAGAAAATATCCTTATAAGCAATCGGAACTCCTGTTAAAAGACTGCCGGAACCATTAGCAAGACGCTCATCTGCAATACGTGCATCGTTTAAAGTTTTTTCTTTATCCAAAGTAATATAGGCATTGATACTTGGATTTTTTTGTTCAATTGCGGATAAATAGGTTTGTGCCAATTCAACCGCAGATGTTTTTTTATGTTGTAATAAGTCACTACATTGTTTTAATGTAAGTTGAGTATTCATAATTAACTCTTTAATTTATAAAATGTTTAATCAATATAGCAGTCGATTTAAAAGTCAAAACACAGCAAAGCGAATCAACAATGGTGAATTTTGTTACAAACCGACTATCAACAGTCTGCCGGAACACTTTCCGGCAGACTTTATTCAATAACTTTGGGTACCAAATATAAGTTTTCGCCTAATTGTGGTGCAATTGCTTGATACTCTTCACGGCGATTAGGTTCGGTAACCACATCTTCACGCAAACGTTGCGGATATTCATGTGGGTGGCTTAAAGGTTCTACACCGTCTGTATTTACAGATTGCATTTGTGCGATTAAATCGAAGATATTGTTGAGTTGAGTTAGCGTTGATTGTTTTTCCTCATCGCTTAAAAATAGGCGAGAAAGACTCGCTATTTTGTCTACATCAGCAAGAGTTAATGCCATTATTTAAAATCCTTATTAAAATAGTTTGTTAAACAATATAGTTATCGGTTATCATTGTGCCTTTGATGTGTGTCAAAAATTTTAAGACATATCAATCCTGCAATTATAACCGAAAATTAGATGCCTATATTGATTGATATATAAACTGGCACAAGTAACAGTAAATAAATTTAAAATTAGGACAATGTAACAATGTTTCGTTTTATTACACAATATTTTTCCCACGACTTGGCTATTGATTTGGGCACTGCCAACACCCTAATTTACGTTAAGGGTAAAGACATAGTCTTGGACGAACCATCAGTAGTAGCTATGGAAACAGACCCTGTTAGCAATAAATTGAGTATTCGTGCGGTAGGTTTGGAAGCAAAACACATGTTGGGGAAAACACCTGGTTCTATTCAAGCAATCCGCCCAATGAAAGATGGCGTGATTGCCGATTTCAACACCACAGAAAAAATGTTGAAAGAATTTATCCGCCGTGTAACACCTAATCGTTTTGCGGCAGCACCACGCATTGTTATTTGTGTTCCCTGTGGTTCTACCCAAGTTGAACGTAAAGCCATTCGTGACTCTGCATTAGCAGCCGGTGCATCGTCTGTTAACTTGATTGAAGAACCAATGGCAGCTGCTATTGGTGCTGGATTGCCAATTTCTGAACCACGCGGTTCAATGGTGGTAGATATTGGTGGTGGTACTACCGAAGTGGGCGTAATCTCATTATCTGGGGTGGTTTATTCCAACTCAATTCGTGTCGGCGGCGATGCATTTGATGAAGCAATTGTTAATTACATTCGCCAACATTATGGCATGTTAATCGGTGAAACCACCGCAGAAAACATCAAAAAAAGCATTGGTTGTGCTTTCCCTGGTGAAGAAGTACAAGAAATGGAAGTTACCGGTCGCAATTTAGCCGAAGGTGTACCACGTGCATTTACTATTTCTTCCAATGAAATCTTGGAAGCACTTAATGCACCTCTTCATCAAATTATTCAAGCAGTTAAAATCGCTTTGGAACAAACACCACCCGAATTAGGTGCAGATATTGCCGAACGTGGTTTAATTCTCACCGGTGGCGGGGCATTACTCAAAGACTTATCTCGTCTTCTATCTGAAGAAACCGGTTTACCAGTAGCAGTTGCCGAAGATCCACTAACTTGCGTAGTTAGAGGTTCTGGTAAAGCTTTGGATATGGTAGGCAAAGTTGGAACGGTTTTTGTTCCCAGTTTATAATTATGCGAAAATCACTGATGTCAAATGAGGCATCAGTGTCTTTTTATATAATCGTAGTATTTTCATGAATCAAGAATCGTTAAGTTTTACCAAAGGTGGTTTGCAACCCATAACCAAATTTATTGTGTTGGGCTTATTATCGCTATCTCTTTTAATTGCAGATTCACGCTTGCATATAACTGAACGTACTCGCAATAACTTACTATCCGCATCAGCACCCATACAACGAGTATTACAATTACCGCAAACATGGTGGAAATATATGCGAGAATTTGTAACTCGCCAAAACTATCTAATAACTGCTAACGATAACTTATCACGACAAAACACTTTGCTATCGGCACAAGTGGCACGTAGCCAAACCTTATTACGCGAAAATGAAGAACTTAAACAATTACTTCATTTAACCCAAAATGGCGTAAAACCAGTAACTTCTGCACAAGTAATTTCTACCGGCAGAGATATGGTAGCAGTACGTTTCACTTTGGATAAAGGCAGTGAAGATGGGGTATCCACAGGACAACCGGTAATCGATGGACATGGTTTAATTGGACAAATCACCGCAGTAAGTCCGCATAATTCACAAATGACTCTACTTAAACATCAAAATACAATCATTCCGGTAATGGTAGCACGCACAGGTTATCGCACTTTAATCTATGGTGATACCACTCATTTGGACTTACGTTACTTTCCATTGGAAGAAGACTTACATGCTGGTGATATTTTATTAACATCAGGTATAGATTCACACTATCCTGCCGGCATACCAGTTGCACGAGTTATTCGTTTAGAAACAGCTGCTGGAACTCCTTACTATCGAACCGTAGTACAAGACTTTGGCAGTGCACAAACAATACGTTATGTATTAATTCTTCCGCACAATCGCCCCCAAGAAGTTATAGAAGATAGTCTGCCGGAAACAAAAATTCAAAACAAAGGATAAATCGTGAAAATCTGGGAAAGACTACGTAAGCACTCAACACGCAACTTTATTATTACCAGTTGTCTTATTGCCTTGATTTTATCTGTATTTCCTTGGCAGACAACTTATTTCTTTTGGCTACCAGACTGGATAGGCATGATTTTGCTATTTTGGATACTCAATCGTCCATCATCGCTACAATTAGGTACAGTATTCTTGGTAGGAATCATAGTTGATATATTATGTGGTTCAACATTAGGCTTTCACGCTTTGGCATATTTATGTGCAGCTTTCTTTATTTTACAACGTCGTCAACAAATTATTATTTACGATTTTGGTATGCAAGCCATTATGATTGGCATTGCACTATTGATTAGTAGAGTGGTAATGGCAATATCATGGGCATTAATCATGAAGCAATTTATCGGCTGGTATTTTTTTATACCTCCTATTACCACTGCCTTATTATGGCCACTACTTAATAAATTGATGTTCAAAATATTTTCTAAACAGATATAAATGGAAATACAACGCCAATTCAAAAAAATATCATCTGTCAATCAAAATAGTAGCAAATACCGTTTTGAAGGACGGCTAATTGTTGTTTTTATCTTTGTGATTATTTTATTTATAGTATTGGCAGCACGTTTTTACCATTTACAAATCACACAACATGAATATTATTCAAATCGTGCTCGCAGTAATCGCATTTCACTATTGCCAACCCCTCCCATACGCGGTGAAATTGTCGATACCAATGGTGTAGTATTAGCACGTAATTACACCGCTTTTTCTTTGGAAATTATCCCTAATGATTTAAACCGTCCTTTGGAAGAAGTGATTGAATCTTTAAAAAATTACGTGAATATTACCGAAGATGATTTAAAACGTTTTCGCAAATTTCGCACTGATTATCGTGCATACGACAATATTCCGTTAAAAATGAAACTTAAATCAGATGAAGCCGGACGGCTTGCATCAGAATTATATCGTTTTCCGGGAGTACAAATTAATGCACGCACCTTTCGTGAATATCCATTTGGTGATTTAACTGCACATTTTGTGGGATATATTGGCAGAATTAGCCAGCGTGATAAAGATTTTATTAATGAAAACAACTGGAATGCTTTGTATCGCGGTACAACTCACATCGGCAAATCTGGTTTAGAACAATTTTATGAACCACAATTACATGGGGTACCAGGATTTAAGGAAGTAGAAAAAGATGCACAAGGCAATATAGTCCGCGTATTACGCACAGTTCCTCCTAAAACAGGACAAATGCTTAAATTAGGCATGGATATTCGTGTTCAACAAGAAGCACATCGCATTTTAGGAAGGAAACGTGGGGCTATGGTAGCCATTGATCCCCAAAGTGGCAATGTATTAGCCTTTGTTTCCAAACCAACTTTTGACCCCAATCTCTTTATAGATGGCATTGATGCCGAAACTTGGAATCAACTTAATAATAATTGGCAACGTCCTCTGATTAATCGAGTTACACAAGGTTTATATCCACCAGGTTCAACTTTTAAGCCTTTTATGTCGATGGCATTATTAGAAAGTGGCACTATTACTGCTAACTCCATGATTTACTCACCTGGATCTTGGAGTCTGCCAGGGTCTCGCCATCAATTTCGTGATTCAGTACGTGCAGGACACGGTACGATTGGGCTTACCAAAGCACTACAAGTTTCATCAGATACCTTTTTTTATCAATTAGGTTACAAATTAGGTATCGACAAAACACGAGAATATTTAGCACCATTTGGATTAGGTCAAAAAACAGGTATTGATTTGCCACATGAATATATTGGAGTACTGCCAAGTCGAGAATGGAAAGAAAAACGCTTTGCCAAAGCCAAACCTGCACAAAGACAATGGATTCCGGCAGACATGGTAAGTGTTAGTATTGGTCAAGGATACAATGCATATACACCCTTACAAATGGCGTTTGCTACCGCAATTTTATCGGCAGATGGAAAGGTTTATCGTCCGCATTTGGTTTCACAAATTTTGGATTATGAAAATCGTCAAAGCACCATTATCGAACCAGAACCAAGTCGAATTGTCCCCTACAAACCAGAACATTTTCGCTATGTAAAAAGAGGTATGCAATATGTATTACAACCAGGTGGTACTGCCTCCAAAATTGGAGCAGGATTAAAATACAGCATGGCAGGTAAAACCGGTACAGCACAAGTGGTTCGAATCAAACAAGGTGCATCATATAATGCTGCCGCATTAGCAGAACGCTATCGCGATCACGCTTGGTTTATAGCCTTTGCACCGGTAGAAAAACCACGCATTGCAGTAGCAGTTATTTTGGAAAATGGCGGTTGGGGCGTAAATGCTGCCCCATTGGCACGCCAACTAATTGATTATTATCTACTACAATATCCCAAAGAAGAAAAAGAAGATACCGAAACCACTAAACAAACAATTGTTCCGGCAGTGTCTACCCCTCGTGGTTTACAAGCTGCATTTATACGCAAACCCCAACCAACACAAGAAACACTGCCGGAAACAGCACAGGAAAAAACTAATGAGTAACCCCCCCAATCTCATCAATCGTTTTATCAGTTTTGTGCTAAAACCTTTGGATAAATGGTTAATCATCGACATGATGATTATCTATGTGATGAGTTTATTTTTGCTTTATTCTGCCGATGGACAAGATTTTGGGCAATTAGGACGCAAAGCGGTTTATACCGTATTAGGTTTAATCGTAATGTGGGTATTAGCCAAAAGTCGTCCGCAATTTCTAAGCAATTTTGCACTTCCAATGTATGCTGTCGGTTTACTGTTATTATTAGGTGTACATTTATTTGGAATAACGGTAAATGGTTCGACTCGCTGGATAAATGTTGGCGTACGTATTCAACCGTCCGAAATTATGAAAATCGCCTTACCGATGTTATTAGCATGGTATTTTCAACGCCATGAAAACATATTGCGTTGGTATCACTACCTTATCGCTTTGATATTAATTGCTCTACCAGTATTTTTTATTCTTAAACAACCTGATTTAGGTACTGCAATTTTAATTAGTGCATCTGGTTTATTTGTGATTTTCTTTGCTGGTCTGCCATGGAAAGTGATTTTTGGAGCAATTTTTGCCGGCATTATTTCCATTCCACTAATGTGGCAATACGGCTTACACGATTATCAACGCCAACGCATCTTAACCTTATTCAATCCAGAACAAGACCGTTTGGGTGCTGGATACCATATTTTGCAATCAATAACCGCTATTGGTTCAGGTGGATTTTGGGGGAAAGGCTGGTTAGGCGGTTCCCAAACGCATTTAGCCTATATTCCAGAAAGTACAACAGACTTCATCTTTGCTGTATTTAGTGAAGAATTTGGTTTTATTGGAAATTGTATATTATTGATTTTATATGGAATAATGATCGCTCGTGGCTTATTTATAGCTGCACGTGCACAAACATTATATGGACAATTATTAGCCGCAGCACTAACCATGACAATTTTCTGTTACGCCTTTGTAAATATGGGCATGGTAAGTGGTATTTTGCCAGTAGTAGGAGTGCCGTTGCCATTAGTAAGTTACGGAGGAACTGCAACACTTTCCATAATGATTATTTTAGGAATGCTAATGGGAATTTCCTCACATATTGATAAATACCGGTAAATTTCCGGCAGACTTTAAAAATTATAAAAGTAACTTAAATTAATAAATTAAACACTATGATTAAAAGAGTTATAAGAAAAATTCTGCGTAAAACCAACAATCCTCATCCGCAGAAATTAGATCGAACCCAACATAATTTACGCTCAAATATGTTAAGTTTGGCAGCAAAAAAAACCGTAAATCTTTTGCATCAAGCTGGATTCGAAGCCTATATAGTAGGAGGTGCGGTACGAGATTTACTATTAGAACGCAAACCAAAAGATTTTGATGTGGCAACCAATGCTACCCCAGATGAAATTCGCAAAGTATTTAAAAGAAGAAGTCGAATTATTGGCAAACGTTTTCCGATTGTACATGTATTTGTCGGAAAAGAAATCGTAGAAATTACCACATTTCGTGGTAATACCAACACACACAACGAACACGGACGCATCATGCGTGATGATACCTTTGGCACGCGTCAAAGCGATGCACAAAGACGAGATTTCACCTGCAACGCACTTTATTACGACCCTGTTTCAGAATTAATTTTCGATGACGTTGGTGCATTAAATGACATTAACAATCGCCGATTAGTAATGATAGGTAATCCTACCGAACGTTTCCGTGAAGACCCAATGCGTATGCTTCGTGCTGTAAGATTATCTTCTAAATTAGATTTTGAAATTAGTAACAATATTAAAGATGCCATACGCACACATGCTCACTTACTAAAAGCAGAACCAGCTGCACGTATCTTTGATGAAATCAGCAAAGAACTTCTATGTTCTCGTGCATACAAATGCTTTTTACAGTTAGAAGAATTAGGAATACCTATAAATATTCACCCAATTTTTGCCATTGCTGACAATGCAAAACAGTCTGCCGGAAAACATTTTTTACACACAGTACTAATCAAAACCGATGAACGCGTCCAACAAGATAAACCAGTAGCAGTATCATTTGTTTTAGCAGCAATGCTATGGTCAGAAGTTGAAAAACAACAACAACAAAACATTGCACAAGGAATGCCGCCTTCCCCTGCCATGCAAACTGCGATTAAACAAGTTATTAACGATAATGAATCCGATTGGGGAATGCCACGTCGTTTATTATCAATGATGCGTGAAATATGGAAATTACAACCACAATTAGAAATAATCAAAGGCAAACGTCCATTACGTTTATTATCACAACCATCATTTCGTGCTGCTTATGATTTTTATCTATTGCGTGCCCAAAGCGATAACGCTTCCGCAGAAAAGGCACAATGGTGGACAGATTTCCAAAAGGCATCAAGCGAAGAACGCGAAAAAATGCTTTTTCCACCACAAGAAAACACTCCCAAAAAAACAAAAAAACGCACCAGACGAAAAAAAGCAACAACAAAAAACACGGAACAAACAACATGAAACAAGCTGTTATTGCATTGGGTAGTAATTTAGATAATCCCAAACAACATATTTACGATGCTATCTTACAATTACAAAGTCTGCCGGAAAGCAGTATTATCAAAGTATCATCGCTATATTGTAGCAAACCAGTAGGCTATCTTGACCAACCTGATTTTATAAATGCAGTAACATTATTAGAAACCGATTTAGACAAATACGATTTACTCTCACACTTACAACATATAGAAAATATTTCCGGCAGAGTAAGATTATTTACAAATTCCCCTCGTACTTTGGATTTGGATATTATCGACTATGCCAATGAAAATAGTAATGACCCCAAACTCACACTTCCTCACCCTCGTGCAATTGAACGTTCTTTTGTAATCCTACCTTTATTGGAAATTGCACCAGATTATTGTATCAATGGCACAAAAATATCTGAAATTGCAAAACAAATAGATAATAGCGGAATATATAAATTAAAATAAATTTCGCATAATTTTTTTGAATTGTTTCACAATAAAATCAGTTGAGCGTTTAGGATTTTTATCAAAGAAATTACTATTACTTAATATAAACATCTCTTCATTAGTTGGCACAATTGCCAAAATCTTTCCGGCAGTCTCTTGATTAGTAGTATGCCAAGACTTAATAAATTGCTCTTTACTCATAGTAATATGGCCCCAATTAGGGTCTGCTAAACTAACTGTTTTAGCATTAATTCCAGTTAAAACCGAAAAATGATTATTCCTACGATAATTAAGATAAACAATCACTGGAATTTTAATAGTCATCAAATCATCGTATGACAAAGCAAAACCT